>NZ_JBICMC010000100.1:0-490 GCF_043106005.1 Pseudomonas sp. GLN_2
TCGGTCGCATCCAGACCGAGCGCGGCAATGGCGCGGGTGGCGGGACCACCCCACGGGCTCATGCCGCTCATGATGCTCAATGACAGCATCGATACGGTCGCCAGGATCATCGGGTTCATGCCGATGCGCTTGTACAGCGGCAGCATGGCAGCGCAGGTAATCATGTAAGTCGTGGTGCCGTCACCGTCCAGCGCCACCAGCAGCGACAGCAAGGCCGTGCCGACGGCGATCTTGATCGGGTCGCCATTCACCCGCTTGAGAATCTTGCGGATCAGCGGGTCGAACAGGCCGGCGTCGATCATCAGGCCGAAAAACAGGATGGCGAACAGCAGCAGCGCGGCAGACGGTGCGACCATTTTCAGCCCATCGAGCATCATCTTGCCCAGGTCTGGCGCGAAACCGCCAACAAGGGCGAAAACAATCGGCACGATGGTCAGCGCGACGATCGGGGACAGGCGTTTACTCATGATCAGGTAGGTGAAGGTCACCA
>NZ_JBICMC010000101.1:0-1058 GCF_043106005.1 Pseudomonas sp. GLN_2
TCGGTTACCGACGAGCCAGGTACGCCGGGCAGCGAAGGCGACATCGTCAAGGTCACCATCACGGCCGACCAGACTTCGGTGGCCGAGAACGTCAAGCCAACCTTCACCGTGCACGTCAACCAGCCGCTGGCTCACGACCTGGTCGTGACCCTGAGCAACAACGCTCAGGTCACCATCAAGGCCGGCGAGACCAGCGCGCCGTACACCCACGCTGCGCAGGGCGATGACGTTTACAACGATGCTGGCCAGATCAGCCTGGGTATTAATTCGGCGGTAGACGCCACTGGCGCTACGTTCGAGAACCTTGAGTTGGGCGGTGCGGCTTCGGTTCAAGTCACCGACACCCTCGACGAAGTAGTGGCCAAGCTGACCGCCACCCCGTCGGTCACCGAAGGCGGCGAGATCACCTACACCATCACGCTGACCAACAAAGACGGTCTGCCGATCAACAACCACTCGGAGCTGTACTTCAAGCTGACCGACGGCACCACTGTCGTCGTGGCAGCCAACAGCACCACCGGTTCGGCGACTGTAGCCGCACCAGACAACGTCTATGTCGGCACCAACGAGCCGGTGGTCAATGCCATCGACGCGGTCAGCGGCGCAGATGCGTGGAAGTTTGAAAACCTGAACCTGGACAAGACTCCGGTCAGCACCGAGGTCACCGACGAGCCAGGTACGCCAGGCAGCGAAGGCGACATCGTCAAGGTCACCATCACGGCTGACCAGACTTCGGTGGCCGAGAACGTCAAGCCAACCTTCACCGTGCACGTCAACCAGCCGCTGGCTCACGACCTGGTCGTGACCCTGAGCAACAACGCCCAGGTCACCATCAAGGCTGGCGAAACCAGCGCACCGTACACCCACGACGCGCAAGGCGATGACGTCTATCAGGACGCTGGCGAAATCAGCCTGGGCATCAACTCGGCGGTGGACGCCACTGGTGCGACCTTCGAGAACCTCGAGTTGGGCGGTGCTGCTTCGGTTCAAGTCACCGACACCCTCGACGAAGTAGTGGCCAAGCTGACTGCCACCCCGTCGGTCACCGAAGGCGGCGA
>NZ_JBICMC010000102.1:0-78816 GCF_043106005.1 Pseudomonas sp. GLN_2
TCTGGGGCTGCTGCGCAGCCCATCGCGACACAAGGCCGCTCCCACAAAATAGGGCTGCGCAGACCTGGGAATTCGCAATCAGGTAACAGTCTTTTACCGATTACCCAGGTTTTCCGTCCCCTGCGTTTGCCTATCCTAGGCCCGGTCATCCTGCCTGCGATGGACCCATGAAACACTCTCTTCCCAGCCGCTACGCCTGCCTCCTACTCTGCCTTGTCTTCACCTTCGCCAGCCTGCCCCTGCTGGCCAAACATGCCTGGCTGTGGCCGGTAACGCTGATCACCGCGCTGCTCAGCCTGGTCGGCCTGAATGACCTGCGTCAAAGCCACCATGCGGTGCGACGCAACTACCCGATCCTGGGCAATATCCGTTACCTGATCGAAACCATCCGCCCGGAAATCCGCCAGTACCTGATCGAAGGTGACGACGACAAGCTGCCGTTCTCCCGCTCGCAACGCTCGCTGGTCTACGCCCGCGCCAAGAACGAAAGCGCCGAGAAAGCGTTCGGCACACTCAATGACGCCTACAAACCTGGTTTCGAATTCATCAGCCATTCCATGCTACCGGTGGCCACGCCAGACCCTGCCTCGTTCCGCATTGCCATCGGCGGGCCGCAATGCCGAATGCCCTACTCGGCCTCGATCTTCAACATCTCGGCGATGAGTTTCGGCGCCCTCAGCGCCAACGCCATCGCCGCGCTCAACCGCGGCGCGCGCATGGGCCGGTTTGCCCATGACACTGGCGAGGGCAGTATCAGCCCATACCACCGTGAACACGGCGGCGACCTGATCTGGGAAATTGGCAGCGGCTACTTCGGCTGCCGCACCGAGGACGGTCGTTTCGATCCACAGCGCTTCGCCGAACAGGCCCGCTCGGCACAGGTGAAGATGATCGAGATCAAGCTCAGCCAGGGCGCCAAGCCTGGCCACGGCGGCATTTTACCGGGGCACAAGGTCAGCCCCGAGATTGCCGAGACCCGTGGCGTACGTGTAGGCGAGGACTGCATCTCGCCGGCGGCGCACAGCGCCTTCCGCACGCCGGTCGAGCTGCTGCAGTTCGTAGCCGGCCTGCGCGAGCTTTCGGGCGGCAAGCCCGTTGGCTTCAAGTTCTGCCTGGGCCACCCTTGGGAATTCATGGGCATTGCCAAGGCCATGCTCGCCACCGGCATCACCCCTGACTTCATCGTTGTCGACGGCAAGGAAGGCGGCACCGGCGCGGCACCTCGCGAGTTCAGCGACAACATGGGCGTGCCGATGCGCGAAGGCCTGATGTTCGTGCACAACACGTTGGTCGGCCTGAACCTGCGCTCCAGCATCCGCATTGGCGCGGCGGGCAAGATCGTCAGCGCCTTCGACATTGCCAGCGTACTGGCCATCGGCGCTGACTGGGTCAATTCGGCACGCGGTTTCATGTTTGCCATTGGCTGCATTCAGTCGCAGAGCTGCCACACCAACAAGTGCCCGACCGGCGTGGCCACCCAAGACCCTCTGCGCCAGCGCGCCCTGGTGGTGCCAGACAAGGCCGAGCGGGTGGTCAGCTTCCACCGCAACACACTGCACGCGCTGGCCGAGATGTTGGCTGCCGCAGGCCTGGAGCACCCTTCGGAGCTCAAGCCCAAACACCTGGCACGGCGCATCAGCCCCAGTGAAATCGGGTTGTTTTCGGACTTGCACACATTCCTCAAGCCGGGCGAATTACTCAGTGGCTCGATCGAAAGCGAGTTTTATGCGCGGATGTGGCGGATGGCGCGTAGCGACAGTTTTGCGCCGGAGACGGGGGACACTGCAACACGAACTGTGGCATCAAGACTGCGCCACGAAGAGACTGAACCTGCATGACAAACATGACTGGCGCTGCACTGCAGCCCTTCGCGGGCGTGCCCGCTCCCACAATTGCAGCGCCAGCGAAGGCAACGCTGTAGCTGTGGGAGCGGGCAAGCCCGCGAAGGGCCGCAGCGCGGCCCCAGCATTCATGCAAGCAACTGCAGATCAGAAGATGCTGATCGGGTACTCGACGAATACGCGGACTTCGTTGCCGTCATCGTTGTAACCGTTCTGCTGCACGGCGTTGTTGGTACGCAAGAACGAGCTACGCAGCTTGATCGACAGGTCCTTGGCCGGGCCGTCCTGCACCACGTAACGGATCTGGTTGAAGATCTCACGCTCTTTACCTTCGCCGAAGCCTTGCGGGTTGGCGACGTTACGGGTGTTGATGTTGTCACCCACCACGTAGGCCAGCTTGTAGGTCAGGCCCGGAATGCCATAGGCACCGAAGTCCAGGCCGTAGCCCAGCTGCCAGGAGCGTTCGTCTTCGGCGTTGAAGTCGGACCAGTACGAGTTGGCCAGGTAGATGGTGGAACCACCGTCACCCACGCCGCCGGCGTTCTGGTAGAAGCCGTAGTTGTAGCCAGTGCTGCCGGTGCTGCGCTGGTGAGCGAGGGTGAACGAGTGCGCACCGTACGCGTAGGTGGCTGCAAGGCTCCAAATGGTGTTGGAGTCGCCGTTCAGGCCTGCGGCTTTTACGTACTTGTTGTTGATGTCCGACTTGTAGCCGTTGAAGTCCAGGGTCAGGGACTGGTCGCTGGCGATCGGGAAGACGTAGTTCAAGCCCAGGTAGTGCTTTTTCATCACATCTTCGTTGTCGGCGGTGTACAGCGAAGCGGTGAAGTTGTCGGTGAACTTGTAGCTGCCACCTAAGACGTTGATCGACTTCAGGCCACCACCATCACGGCGCTCGGCGCTCTTGCGCGCTTCCTGGGTGAAGCGGCCGGCGTTCAGTTCCAGGCCCTGGATCTCTTTGGAGGTGATCAGGGTGCCGGTGAAGCTTTCTGGCAGCAGACGTGCATCGTCGTACTGCAGCACTGGCAGTGCTGGCATCTGGTCACCGTACTTCAGCACGGTGTTGGAAATGCGGAATTTCACAGCAGCACCACCACGCGCCAGGTTGTGCGGCGAGCTGGCGTTGCCCTCGGCATTGGTGGTTTCGTGCGGCTTGAAGAAGTCGACGCCGCCGCCACCGTTGTGGCCTTTGCCACCATCCAGGCGCACGGCGTACAGGCCGAATGCGTCAACACCGACGCCAACGGTGCCTTGGGTGAAACCGGAGGAGAAGTTGGCGATGAACGCCTGGCCCCATTCGATCTGGTCGTCGGTGCCATGCTTTTTATCGCGGTTGATGTAGGCGTTGCGCAGAAGGACGTTGGCGTGACTGTCCTCGATGAAGCCCTTGCTGTCAGCCTGGTCATTGGCCTGAGCCTGGGTCGCGGCGATCATCGCCAGGGCGACCAGGCTGATCCTGGTTTTCAACATGTTGTTTTCCTTATTTCTTAATCAAAAACGCGCTGCAATATGACGCCAGGAACCAAAGCCCCTTCGTAGGTTCGACGCTATGCGGATCCAGCCGGGCGGGCCGACCGGTAAGTTCACGGCGGCCCTTGGCAGCAGCTTGGCCAATACCATGGCCAGCAGGCGTTGGCCGAATCCTAGCCGTGTGCGATTACAAATGTCAAAAAGTCGTGAAATGCAGGTTGATATAACCGAAATTACCGGCCTGTCTGGTGCATTTCCATGCAGGTTTGCGCTATCAGCGGGTAATTTATCTTGTGCAGGAAATTGCCTTTTGATCGAGCGGACAATTTCCTGAAAGCAGGCAAAGCGTGGCCGTAAAGGTGTTTACAAACAGACACATATGTAAAGACAACCCTTTACGAATACTCGAGCAATAGCAAATAACAAGCATTACCATCCGCACTTTATTTTCAACTGCTCTCCCGGATGTGCCCATGCTTGTACCCTGCCGCCTTTCACCCCTGACGCTCGGCCTGTCGCTGCTGTTCAGCGCCAGCCTGGCCAGTGCCGCCACCACCACATTGCCGGAGTCGTCGGTAACCGCCGACAGCGAACGCGAGAAGGACAACCCGCGGGTCAAGGAGGTGAGCACCGCAACCCGCACCTCGACGCCCGTGCGTTATGTGCCGCAGGCCATCGATACGGTGAAAACCGCCAATGTGCTGGATTACGGCAGCAACACGCTGGGCAAGGCGCTGGAGGGTATCCCCAACGTCAGCAGCGGCGCCGACACCCGTTTTGACAGCGTACGCATCCGCGGCTTCGAGGCCAGCAACGACTTTTATCTGGACGGTATCCGCGACGACAGCCAGTACATCCGCGACCTGCACAACATCGAGCGGGTCGAAGTGCTGAAGGGGCCTGCAGCGGTACTGTATGGCCGTGGCAGCCAGGGCGGCATCGTCAACAGGGTCAGCAAGGCACCAGAGCCGGGTCGCCGCTCGACCATCGAAGCGCAGGCCGGCAGCGAAGACCTGCGCAGCCTGTATGCCGACCTCAGCGCCGACCCCAGCGACACGGTCAGCCTGCGCCTGAACATGGGCAACCAGGACAACAACAGCTTTCGCGAGGGTATCGACGGCAGCCGCCAACTGTTCGCCCCGTCGATCAGCTGGCAGATCACCCCCGACCTGAACTGGCTGGTGCAGTATGAATACAGCCGCTACAACCGCACACCAGACCGCGGCATCCCGAGTGTCAACGGCCGCCCGGCAAACGTCAGCCGCAGCGCCACCTATGGCGACCATCGCGACTACATTGACGACCGCGCCCAGTCGCTGCGCTCGCGCCTGAACTACCAGTTGAACGAAACCTGGCAGCTGCGCCACACCCTGGGCCTGTTCAAACTCGACAGCGAGTTCGACAACACCTATGTCACGGGCTACAACGCCGGCACCAATACCTTGACCCGCCAACGCTGGCAGCAGGACCTGAACACCCGCAACCTGTTCAACAACCTGGAGGCCGAGGGCGACTTCGACACCTTGGGCCTTGAACACAAGCTGCTGCTGGGCCTGGAGTTCGGCAACCAGCGGCGCGACCCGCTGCTATACAGCGCCGGCAGCCAGAACCTGCCAGGCCTGGGCAAACCCAGCCAGCCGCACACTGGTACATTGGCGCTATCGAGCAACAACCACACCGTGGTCGACAGCCGCGGGGTTTATCTGCAGGACCAGATTCGCCTGAACGATCAGTGGCAGGTTCTCGCAGGCGTGCGCTTTGACCAGTTCGAAGTGGAAACCACCAACAAAGATGGCTTGCGCGAATCGCAGGACAGCAACAGCACCAGCCCACGCCTGGGCGTGGTCTACACGCCATGGCGCGACCATTCGTTCTACGCCTCGTGGAGCAAGACCTTCTCGCCGGTGGGCGGAGGCTTGATCGGCATCACCCCGGGGGCGTCGGGCAACACTAACGACACCCGTCCGGAGCAGACCCGGCAGAAGGAAATCGGGGTGAAAAGTGACTGGCTCGACCAGCGCCTGACCACCAGCCTGGCCATCTACGAGCTGGAGCTTTACAACCGCCGCACCCGCGACCCGAACGACCCGAACATCATCTTGCTCAGCGGCATGCAGCGTTCACGCGGCATCGAGCTGACGGCCACCGGCAACATCGTCGGCAACTGGTATGTACGCGGCGGCATTGGCCTGCAGGATGCGACCATCGTCAAGGACAATAACGGCCAGGAAGGCAACCGCATCAATGACGTGGCCAAGCGCAATGGCAGCCTGTTCGTGACCTGGAAGCCAGAATTGGGCTGGTACGCCGAAACTGGGCTGACACTGGTGGGCGAGCGTTATGCGGACAACCAAAACACCACGGTATTACCGGGGTATGGCCGTTGGGATGCACTGGCGGGGTATCGGACCCGTGACTGGGATGTGCGGGC
Source organism: Pseudomonas sp. GLN_2 (assembly GCF_043106005.1). Taxonomy (NCBI): domain Bacteria; kingdom Pseudomonadati; phylum Pseudomonadota; class Gammaproteobacteria; order Pseudomonadales; family Pseudomonadaceae; genus Pseudomonas; species Pseudomonas sp. GLN_2. Next base: position 5,740 of record NZ_JBICMC010000102.1, read on the forward strand.
GGCATTGAGCAACATTGCTGACAAGACCTACTACAGCTCGGCGACCAGTGCGGCGCAGATCCAGGTGGGCGATCCGCGTAGCCTTCTGGTGACGGGTAGCTACAGCTTCTGATTTTTGTTGCCTGTACCCGCCTCTTCGCGAGCATGCCCGCGAAGAGGCAGGTACAGGTTGCAATCAATCAGTGCCACACCGCCATCAGCGCCTGCATCTCTGCTTCGCTGATCAACCCTTGGGGGTATCGCCCGGCAAGCAGACGTCGTGGGTCGGTCGTCCTGACCCTGATGCTTCCATGGTGTTTCAACCGCTTCGCCAAAAGCCTGAGCGATTGGCGATCAACTGCCGATGGGCGCAAAGCCGACTCACTTGCTGCGTTCATGTCCACACGTACTCCCTGGCCCGTGAGCGGCTAATTTACGTAGGTATTGTTACAGATCAGAGGCGCGGCCTGGCCGTGCCATCTCGCTATCTGCTTGAAAAACAATACAAAACGTATGCCAGCTCGGCCTCCGGGCGTCGCCCGCGCAAAAAAGAGGCCCGTCATATGACGGGCCTCTTTATTCATCACGCGCTCAGCGCTTGACCGGCGCCGGCTGCTGTTGGGTCAGGCAGTGGATGTTGCCGCCCCCCAAGAGCAGCTCGCGGCCCGGGATCATCACCACCTCATGGTCGGGGAAGATCCTTGCCAGGATCGCTCTGGCTTCGGCATCTGCCGGGTCGTCGAAGCTTGGGGCAATGATGCCACCGTTAACAATCAGGAAGTTCACGTACGAACCCGCCAGGCGCACCGACGGGTCACGCTCCTGGCTGCCGGCGACCTGGTCGACACCGGCACACTCTTCGGCGGTGGCATACAGCGGGCCCGGGATCGGCATCTTGTGCACGATGAACTCGCGGCCCTTGGCGTCGCGGGTGTTCTTCAGCACATCCATGGCCGCGTGGCAGCGCGCATAGTTGGGGTCGTTGGAATCATCGGTCCAGGCCAGTAACACTTCGCCCGGGCGCACGTAACAGCAGAAGTTGTCGACGTGGCCGTCGGTTTCGTCGTTGTACAAGCCATCAGGCAGCCATACCACGGTGTCGACCGCCAAGTGATCGCGCAGCACCGCTTCGATCTGCTCGCGGCTCAGGTGCGGGTTGCGGTTGCGGTTGAGCAGGCATTCCTCAGTGGTGATCACGGTGCCTTCACCGTCTACGTGGATCGAACCACCTTCAAGCACAAAACCTTCGGTCTGGTAGCGCTGGCAGCGCTCCATTTCCAGCACCTTGGCGGCCAGTTCCTCGTCGCGGTTCCAGGGTGCGTACAGGCCGCCGTCGAAGCCGCCCCAGGCATTGAAGCCCCAATCGACACCGCGCACTTCGCCATGGCCGTCGATGACAAAGGTCGGGCCGGTATCACGCACCCAGGCATCGTCGTTGCTGATTTCAACCACACGAATGTTCGGCTGGTCGAGTTGGCGCCGGGCGTTTTCGTACTGGCCGGCGGAGGCCGCGACGGTCACAGGTTCGAAACGGGCAATGGCTTTGGCCAGGGTTACGTGGGCAGCCTGCGCCGGCTTGCCGCCCAGGCGCCAGTTGTCCGGGCGCTCCGGCCAGACCATCCACACCTGAGTCTGCGGGGCCCACTCGGCGGGCATGTGGAAACCATCGGCACGGGGCGTGGAGTTGAGGGTTTTCATGGGTGACCTCTGTGATGGCCCTGAGCCGGGGGAGCTGGGGCGTTCGCCAATTTATAACCGATATATATCGATATTTGAAGCCTGATAATCGAAGAATTCCGCGCCATTCGGCGAATTTAAATCGATAACAATCGATAACAGTCAGCGCTGGTCTGGTGAAAGGAGCGGCCTGCTGTCTACCATAGCCACACCTTATGCATCCTGTTACAGCTACGCGCGGAAATTTCCGGCAAGGCCGACTAGGGTCAATACTTGAACGACGGGCCAGCGAGCCGCTATGAACATCATCCCTACAGCAATCCCTGAAGTACTGATCATCGAGCCGAAGGTGTTCGCTGACAGCCGTGGTTTTTTCTTCGAGGCATTCAACGCCCGTGAGTTCTCACAGCAAACCGGCGTGAACGTGGAGTTCGTTCAGGACAACCACTCGCGCTCCATCAAGGGCGTGCTGCGTGGGCTGCACTACCAGGTGGCAAACACCCAGGGCAAGCTGGTGCGCGTGGTGCACGGGGAGATCCGCGATATCGCCGTGGACGTGCGCAAAAGCTCGCCAACATTCGGCAAATGGGTCGCGGTGCACCTGTCGGCCGACAACCATCGCCAGCTGTGGATTCCGCCTGGCTTCGCCCACGGGTTTGCGGTGATGAGTGAATCGGCCGAGTTCCTCTACAAGACCACCGACTACTACAACCCGGGCGCCGACCGCTGCATCCGCTGGGACGACCCGCAACTGGCCATCGACTGGGGGCTGCAGCAACCACCGCTGTTGTCGGACAAGGACAAGGTAGGCCTGCCATTGGCAGAGGCGGAACTGCTGCCTTAACTAGCGCATAATTGCGTCAGACTTTTCTGGCGCATTTACCTGATGATTGCAAAGCCCACGCCCCCACGCCGTCCCCGCTGGCGCAGCCTGGCCCTGCTGGCGCTGATCTTGGCCCCATTACTGTGGCCCCTGCATCACTTGGCCGAACGCTATTACCAGGAAGAACTGGCCTCGCAGAACCGCCAGACCCTCGACCTGTATGTGGCCAACCTGCTCGGCACCCTGCACCGCTACGAGACCTTGCCGCAAATTCTCGGCGACTTGCCGGCGCTGCGTGGCGTGCTGGCCGACCCTTTCCGCCTGGAAGCGGTGACCAACGCCAACCGCCTGCTCAAGGACATCGTGCAGCAGACCGGTGCCGAGGTGATGTACCTGATGGACGTCAGCGGCAACACCTTGGCCGCCTCGAATTGGGACAAGCACGACAGCTTCGTCGGCCGAAACTTCGCCTTCCGCCCCTACTTCAACGAAGCCATGGCTGGCCACCTGGGCCGCTTCTTCGGCCAGGGCACCACCTCGGCCAAGCGCGGCTACTTCTTTGCCGCGGCCGTGCGGGACCGCGAGCGGATCGTCGGCGTGCTGGTGGTCAAAGTCGATCTCGATCACACCGAAACCCTGTGGGGCCGTACGCCCGAGCAGCTGTTGCTGACCGATCACAATGGCGTGGTCATCCTGACGTCGCGGCCCGACTGGCGCTTCCGTGCTACCCGCACGCTGACCGACGCCGAGCGCCAGGCCATCATCGCCATCCAGCCCTATCCGACCCAGGCCCCACAGCCGCTGGTTCTCAACCCGCAGGCCTGGATCACCCAGACCCGCGACATCAAGGAAACTGGCTGGCAAGTCAGCATCCTTGCCCCGCGCACGCTGGTTGATCGCTCGGTGCAGACGGTAATGGCCATCGGTGCCGGCACGCTGCTGGTACTGATGTTGCTGGCAGGCCTGGTGATGCAACGGCGGCGCCATTACATCGACCGCATCGACTTCGAAGCCCGTGGCCGCCAGGAACTGGAAAAGCGCGTGGCCGAACGTACCGCCGACCTTGAAGGCCTGAATACCCGCCTGAAAAATGCCGTGCTGGAGCGCGAAAACGCTCAGCAAGAGGCAGTGCGTGCGCAGGACGAACTGGTGCAGGCCGGCAAGCTGTCGGTGCTCGGCACCATGTCGGCCAGTATCAGCCATGAGTTGAACCAGCCCCTGGCCGCCATCCGCAGCTACGCAGAAAACGCCGAGATCCTGCTCGACCACCAACGTACCGAAGACGCCCGCGGCAACCTCAAGCTGATCGGCGAGCTGACCGGGCGCATGGCTTCGATCATTGCCCACCTGCGTGCCTTCGCCCGTCGTGACCGCCATGCCCCGGAGAGCGTTGCACTGCAGCCGGCCCTGGACGATGCCCTGGCGCTGCTGGCCAAGCGCCGCCGGGCGATGGCCGTAGAGCTGATCCGCGACCTGCCGGAAGCCACCTTGTGGGTACAGGCCGGCGAAACCCGCCTGCGCCAGGTGCTAGGCAACCTGCTGGCCAATGCCCTCGACGCCCTGACCGAGAAAGCCAACCCGCGCCGCCTGTGGCTAAGTGCCGAGCAGCGTGATGACTGCGTCTACCTGTACATCCGTGACAACGGCCCCGGCTTCAGCCGCCAGGCCCTGGAGCACGCCAAGGAGCCGTTCTTCACCACCAAGACCCGTACCCAGGGCTTGGGCCTGGGGCTGGCCATCTGTGAAAGCCTGATGCGCGCCCTGGGCGGTGAACTGCTGCTGGCCAACCACCCGGAAGGTGGTGCAATGCTGACCCTCCAGCTGCGTGTGGCCGCATCTGGCGCTACTTTGCCCAATTCGGAGGACCCCTCGGCATGACCACCGAGACACTGATCGACAGCCGAGCCCAGGTCATCCTGGTCGACGATGACCCCCACCTGCGCCAAGCCTTGAGCCAGACCCTGGACCTGGCCGGGCTCAAGGTAGTCGCCCTGGCCGAGGCCCAAGGCCTGGCCGAACGTATCGAGGCCGACTGGCCCGGCGTGGTGGTCAGCGACATCCGCATGCCGGGCATCGATGGCCTGCAGTTGCTGGAACAACTGCACGGCCGCGACAGCGAACTGCCGGTGCTGCTGATAACCGGCCATGGCGATGTGCCGCTGGCGGTGCAGGCGATGCGTGCCGGGGCTTATGACTTCCTGGAAAAACCCTTTGCCACAGACGCCCTGCTCGACAGCGTACGCCGCGCCCTGGCCTTGCGCCGACTGGTGCTGGACAACCGTAGCCTGCGCCTGGCACTGAGCGACCGCCAGCAACTGGCAACCCGCCTGGTCGGCCATTCACCGGCCATGCTGCGCCTGCGCGAGCAGATCGGCGCCTTGGCCGGCACCCGCGCCGACGTGTTGATTCTGGGTGAGACGGGCGCTGGCAAAGAGGTGGTGGCCCGCGCGCTGCACGATCTGTCCAGCCGCAGCGAAGGGCCGTTCGTGGCGATCAACGCCGGCGCGCTGGCCGAGTCGGTGGTCGAAAGCGAACTGTTCGGCCACGAGCCCGGTGCGTTCACCGGCGCGCAGAAGCGCCGTATCGGCAAGTTCGAATTTGCCAACGGCGGCACACTGTTCCTCGACGAAATCGAGAGCATGAGCCTGGATGTACAGGTGAAGTTGCTGCGCATGCTGCAGGAGCGGGTGGTCGAACGCCTGGGCGGCAACCAGTTGATCCCGCTGGACATCCGCATCATAGCCGCCACCAAGGAAGACCTGCGTCAGGCTGCCGACCAAGGGCGTTTCCGCGCGGACTTGTATTACCGCCTGAACGTGGCGCCGCTGCGTATTCCGCCACTGCGTGAACGCGGCGACGACATATTGGTGTTGTTCCAGCATTTCGCCGATGCTGCCAGCCAACGTCATGGCCTGTCGCCGCATGCGCTGCAACCCGCGCAACGCGCCCTGCTGCTGCGTCATGACTGGCCAGGTAACGTCCGCGAGCTACAGAACGCTGCCGAGCGTTTCGCCCTTGGCCTGGAACTGGCACTGGATGGCCAGGCACCCTCGGCAGCAGCGCCGGCAGCGCCCATGCTCAGCGGCAACCTCAGCGAGCAGGTCGAGCAATTCGAACGCTCGCTGATCGCCGCCGAACTGGCCCAGCCACACGGCTCCATGCGGAGCCTGGCCGAAGCACTGGGTATCCCCCGCAAAACCTTGCACGACAAGCTGCGCAAGCATGGCTTGAACTTCGACGGCGGCAGCGGCGGGCATGACGATCAAGAGGACAACCGTTAATGAGCACCGATAGCCAATACCTGCAGTCCGTACTGCACAGCGACATCCCCCTGACCCGCGAAATGGGCCTGGAAGTGATCGATTGGCAGCAGCACACCCTGCGCCTGCAGCTGCCGCTGGCGGCCAATGTCAACCACAAAAGCACCATGTTCGGCGGCAGCCTGTACTGCGTAGCAGTGCTGGTGGGTTGGGGCTGGCTGCACCTGCGCCTGCGCGAACTGGGGATCGATGACGGGCATATCGTCATCCAGGAAGGGCAGATCAGCTACCCGTTGCCAGTAACCGGCACGGCAGTGGCGCGTTGTGCCGCGCCGGACGATAAAACCTGGGAGCGGTTCCTGACCCTGTACCAGCGCCGTGGGCGGGCACGGTTGACGTTGGAGACCACGGTGAGCAATGACGGCAGTGACGAGCCGGCGGTGAGGTTCAGCGGCCAATACGTTCTGCACCGCTAGTACGACTAACGCGGCCTTTGTGGGAGCGGCCTTGCGTCGCGAAAGGACCGCAAAGCGGCCCCAGGATTTCAGCTTCGCCGCCAGAATTGCCGGGGCCGCTTTGCGGCCCTTTCGCGACACAAGGCCGCTCCCACAGGATCGTGCCAGGCAGTTAGATGAGGTTCAGGAAGGCCTGGCGCCATGCAGCATTGGCAGGCAATGCCAGGAAATGCGGATTGAGCAGCGACTCGCGTGGCGGATACCGGAACGGCAAGCCATCCAGCCCGATCACTTCGCCACCGGCCCCCTCCACCACACCCTGCGCCGCAGCAGTGTCCCACTGCGAAGTCGGCGCCAGGCGCGGATAACAATCGGCGCTGCCCTCGGCCAACAGGCAGAACTTCAACGAGCTGCCGATATTGGCCAGCTCCAGCTCGCCCACCGCAGCCCCAAGGCCGGCCAACAGCGCTTCCTGCTCCGGGCTGGAATGCCGACGGCTGGCCACCACGGTAAAACGCTCGCCCTGCGCGGGTGCGTTGCGTACTTGGATCAGCTGGGCTGCCTCACCGGCATCTGCACGCCAGGCCCCCATGCCGCGCCCACCGAAGTAGCAACGCCCATTGGTGGGCATCGACACCACGCCAAACACCACGTCGCCGTTCTCAATCAGGGCGATGTTGACCGTGAACTCTTCACTGCCGGCAATGAATTCCTTGGTGCCATCCAGCGGATCGACCAGCCACCAGCGGCTCCAGCTTTGCCGCTCGGCCAGCGCAATATTGCAGTCCTCTTCGGACAGCACCGGAATCTGCGGCGCCAGCGCCAGCAGACCATCGGCAATTACCCGGTGCGCGGCCAGGTCGGCGGCGGTAACCGGCGAATCGTCGGCCTTGTTGGTTACCGCGACATCGGCGCGCCAGAATGGCAGGATCGCCTCGCCTGCCGTCAGCGCCAGTTTGACCACTTCATGCATCAGTTGCAGGTCGTTCATAGCTCCAGCAGCCCCCGCTGAATCAGCAGGTCACGGGCCAGGTACAGCGCCGCCAGGGCGCGGCCCTCGGTGAACTGCGGATGCATGGCCAAGGCCGACAACTCACGCAGGTTGACCTTGTCGACCCGCATCGGCTCGGGCTCGTCGCCTTCCAGGCGCTCTTCGTACAGGTCGCTGGCCAGCACCACCTGAATCTTCTGGCTCATGTAGCCCGGCGACAGCGACAGTTCCGTCAGGTGCTCCAGCTGGCGTGCGCCAAAACCGGCTTCTTCCTTGAGCTCCCGGTCGGCTGCCGCCAGCACGTCTTCGCCCGGCTCGATCAGGCCCTTGGGCAACGACAGCTCGTATTCATCCGTGCCACCGCAGTACTCCTCCACCAGCACGGCGTGCTCGGCATCGAGCATGGCCACGATCATCACCGCGCCGTAGCCGTTACCCCGGCCCACCAGGCGCTCATAGGTGCGCTCGGCGCCATTGCTGAAGCGCAGCTGTACGGCTTCGACGCGGAACAGGCGGCTACTGGCGACAATTTCGCGGCTGAGTACGGTGGGTTTCTGGCGCATGGGGCGGCTCCTTGGCGTGAACGGGTTACTATACCGTGGCTTGCCGACTGATCGAGAGTTTCCCATGCCTGTTCTTCCCTGGTCTGCCATCGACACTGTCCTGCTGGACATGGATGGCACCCTGCTCGACCTGCATTACGACAACCGCTTCTGGCTGGACCACCTGCCCCAGCGCTATGCCGAGCTGCACGGTGTAAGCCGGGCCTTGGCGGAAATGGAGCTGCAACCACTGTTCGAACGCAATGCCGGCACATTGAACTGGTACTGCCTGGACTTCTGGAGCCGCGAGCTACGCCTGCCCATTCGCGAGCTGAAGCGGGAAATTGCCGACCTGATTGCCCTGCGCCCGGATGCCGATACCTTCCTGGCGGCGATTCGCCAGGCCGGCAAGCGTGTCGTGATGATCACCAATGCCCACCGTGACTCGCTGTCGCTGAAGCTGGAACGGGTGGAGCTGGCACCGTACTTCGAGCGGCTGATCAGCTCGCACGACTATGGCTACCCGAAGGAAAGCCCGCAGTTCTGGGATGCCCTGCAGGCGGATATCGGCTTCGAACCAGAACGCAGCCTGTTCATTGATGACACGCTGGCGATTCTGCGCAGTGCACGGCGGTTTGGTGTGGGGCACTTGCTGGCGGTGCGCCAGCCAGATAGCAAAGCAGGGCCGCGGGATACGGAAGAGTTTGCGGCGGTCGAGGATTACCGGGAGTTACTGGTAGGCCTATGAGGCCCTCTTCGCGGGTGAACCCGCTCCTACAGGTACTGCGCCAGCCGTGAGAGGGCGCTCAACCTGTGGGAGCGGGCGCGCGCGCGAAGAGGCCTGTACAGACTTTCGCGATCAGTCAGGAATACGCAGCACCTGCCCTGGATAGATCTTGTCCGGGTGCTTGAGCATCGGCTTGTTGGCCTCGAAAATCTTGTTGTACTGGTTGGCATTGCCATACACGACCATGGCAATGGCTGAAAGTGTGTCGCCCGATTTCACTGTGACGAACCTTGCCGCCTGGACTACCGGCCCGGTCACGGTGATCTGGTCCTCGACACTGGCCACGCCGCTGATGTTGCCCGCCGCCAGGATGATCTTCTCCTTCTCTTCCTGGCTGGCCACTTCACCCTTGAGGATGATCTTGTCTCCTTCTACAGTGGCGGTGATGTTGGGGTTGCCCAGGCCAACAGCTTCCACGTGTTTCTTAAGCTGCTCTTCGGCATTGGCGTTGCCAGGGGTCAGCAGGTCGATCAACTTCTCGCCGGCTTCCTTCACGAAACTGAACAGGCTCATTGCGCTCTCCTTGTTGACGAAACCTTGGACACAGGAGTCTAGGCCAGCTTTACCACTCCCGCCCTGCGCGACCAATCGACGCGGTCTATCAAGGCATAGACCCTAGCGATTAGACGCCGCCGGCCCGCACGCCTAGGCTTGTGCTATCAGAAAGCCGCCGGTATTCAGCGCCCCGATGAACAGCAAGCCTCCGGTCTGCGCGGCCTCATCGCCCTTGTCCATGCCCGCCGCCAGCAACACCTACGATTACGTCCAGCTCAGCGACGCCAAACGCGACAGCACCCCGCTGGCCGAGGAAGTGGCCCTGGCCATTGTCTATAACGGCCTCAACCAGGCGGTGATGCTGGTCAGCCCTACCGATCTGGAAGACTTCGCGGTCGGTTTCAGCGTCGGCAGCGGCATTGTCGAAGGCACCGCAGAAATCTACGACCTCAAGCTCTCCGGCAGCGGCTCGGCAATGTACGCCGACCTGGAAATCTCCAGCCGGGCGTTCTGGAACCTGAAAAACCAGCGCCGCCAACTGGCCGGCACCAGTGGTTGCGGGCTGTGTGGGGTCGAGGCCCTGGAGCAGGCGCTGCCGGATCTGGCCGTGTTGCCGGGTGCGCCCCTGCCCCCGGCCCAGTGGCTGGTCGGCCTGCGCGAGCGCATCGACGCCTTCCAGCCACTGGGCCAGCATTGCGGCGCCGTACATGCAGCACTGTTCATGGACCGCAAAGGCGAACTGCTGCTCGGCCGCGAAGACATCGGCCGGCACAACGCCCTCGACAAACTGATTGGTGCCCTGCTGCGGCAACACATCGACAGCCAGGGTGGCTTGGCCATCGTCACCAGCCGCTGCAGCCTGGAGTTGATCCAGAAAGTACTGCGTGCCGGCATCCAGACCCTGGTCAGCCTGTCAGCGCCCACCGGCCTTGCCCTGCAATGGGCACGCAAGCACAACCTCAACCTTATCCATTTGCCCAAGCACAGCGCACCGCGGGTCTACAGCCCAGCGGCGGAGTCGTAACAGACGTGACCTCGTACCAACATCTTCCGGACAACGCCCCAGCCTCCCCTCCTCGCTACAAGCCCTACCACGGCCCCGCCGGCGGTTGGGGCGCACTGCGTAGCGTGGCCAAGGCCTGGGTCGGCAGCGATAACGCGCTGAAGAACATTCGCGCCCTGCTCAAGACCAACCAGAACGGCGGTTTCGACTGCCCCGGCTGCGCCTGGGGGGATTCGCCGGAAAGCGGCATGGTCAAGTTCTGCGAGAACGGCGCCAAGGCGGTGAACTGGGAAGCTACCAAGCGCCGTGTCGATGCTGCCTTCTTCGCCCGTTACAGCGTCACCTCGCTGCTGCAGCAAAGCGACTACTGGCTGGAGTACCAAGGGCGTCTGACCGAACCGATGGTCTACGACGCACCCAGCGACCGTTATCTGCCGATCAGCTGGGATGCCGCCTTCGCCCTGATCGCCCGCGAACTGAACAAGCTGACCAACCCTGACCAGGCCGAATTCTATACCTCGGGACGTGCCAGCAACGAAGCGGCGTACCTGTACCAGCTGTTCGTGCGCGCCTACGGCACCAACAACTTCCCTGACTGCTCGAACATGTGCCATGAGGCCAGCGGCGTGGCATTGGGGCAAAGCGTCGGGGTCGGCAAGGGTACCGTCACCTTCGACGACTTCGAGCACGCCGACTCTATTTTTGTCTGGGGCCAGAACCCCGGCACCAATCACCCGCGCATGCTCGACCCACTGCGCGATGCGGTAAAACGTGGCGCCCAGGTGGTGTGCATCAACCCGCTCAAGGAGCGTGGTCTGGAGCGCTTCCAGCACCCCCAGAACCCGCTGGAAATGCTGACCAACAGTGACCGTCCGACCAACACCGCCTTCTTCCGCCCGGCCCTGGGTGGCGACATGGCGATGCTGCGTGGCATGGCCAAGTTCGCCCTGCAATGGGAACGCGAAGCCCAGGCCAACGGCGAACCGGCCGTGTTCGACCACGCCTTCATCGCCGAACATGGCCATGGCGTCGATGAGTACCTGGCCGTGGTGGACGCCACGCCGTGGTCGCACATCCAGGCACAGTCCGGCCTGCCCCTGGCCGATATCGAACTGGCCGCGCGCATGTACTGCCGGGGCAAGCGGGTGATCATGTGCTGGGCGATGGGGATCACCCAACACCGCCACTCGGTGCCTACCATTCAGGAAATCGTCAACCTGCAGATGCTGCGTGGCAACATCGGCGCGCCCGGCGCCGGCCTGTGCCCGGTACGTGGCCACAGCAACGTGCAGGGTGACCGCACCATGGGCATCAACGAGCGCCCGCCAGAGGCGCTGCTGGATGCCATCGAAAAGCGCTTTGGCTTCCCTGTGCCGCGGCGCAATGGCCATAACACCGTCGAAGCCATACACGCGATGCTCGATGGCCGGGCCAAGGTTTTCATCGGCTTGGGCGGCAACTTCGCCCAAGCCACACCCGACACTGAGCGTACCGCCCAGGCGCTGCGCAACTGCGTGCTGACCGTGCACATCAGCACCAAGCTCAACCGTAGCCACCTGGTCCATGGCAAGCAGGCACTGATCCTGCCGTGCCTGGGCCGCACCGACATCGACCTGCAGGCCGAAGGGCCGCAGGCAGTCACGGTGGAAGACTCGTTCAGCATGGTCCACGCCTCCAACGGCCAGCTCAAGCCGCTGTCGACGCAAATGCGCTCGGAGCCTGCAGTGATCGCTGGCATCGCCGCCGCCACGCTGGGCAAGCAACCGGTGGACTGGCACTGGCTGGTGGCCGACTACGACCGCATTCGCGACCTGATCGGCGATACCATTGCCGGTTTCAGCGGCTTTAACCAGCGCCTACGTAATCCGGGTGGCTTCTATCTGGGCAACAGCGCGGCCAGCCGCGAATGGGCGACCAGCACCGGCCGCGCCAACTTCAAGGCCAACCTGCTGCCCGACACGCTGCTTGACGAACGCGTACGGGCCAGCGGCCAGTTGCCAGACTTGATCATGCAATCGATGCGCTCGCACGATCAGTACAACACCACGATCTACGGCCTGGACGACCGCTACCGCGGTGTGCGCGGCCAACGCGAGGTGCTGTTCGCCAACGAAGCCGACATCATCCGCCTGGGCTTCCAGCCGGGGCAGAAGGTCGACATTGTTTCGCTGTGGGGGGATGAACATGTGCGCCGGGTGCAAGGCTTTACCCTGCTGGCCTTCGACATACCTGCCGGGCAGGCGGCGGCGTATTACCCGGAGGTGAACCCGCTGGTGCCACTGGAGAGCATTGGTGTGGGTAGCCATACGCCAACATCGAAGTTCATTGCCATCAAGCTGGAGCGTGCGCGCGAGGACGGGCGTATCCTGTAAAAATGAAAAAAGCCCTGTTCCGTGGCGGTTCAGGGCTTTGTCATAAAGGTCTCAGACAGCCTAACAACGATAAAGTTTCACAGTAAATACAGCAAGTTAGAGAATTGTGTACAACTCGTGTTACTCGTCGGATTTCCGTTGCCAGCCACGTCTCTTAGCCTCAAATTCGCCTCGTCATCCCTATGAGGCTCTCTTGATGAAGAAGTACTCCTCGATTCTGTTGTTGTCTTTCAGCTTGCTCAGCGGCGTTGCCATGGCAGGCGGCACCACCGAGGCCGGCATTGGCGGCGCATTGGGTGGGGTACTGGGCTCTGTCGTGGGCAACTCCATCGGTGGCAGCACCGGCGGCGCCATTGGTGCCGGTCTGGGCGGTGCGGCAGGTGGCGCCCTGGGCGCAGACAAACGCCAGCGTGGTGAGGCCGCTATCGGCGGCGCGCTGGGCGCTGCAGGTGGTAACGTGGTCGGTCGCTCCGTGGGCGGCACCACGGGTAGCTACATTGGCGCGGCAGCCGGCGGTGGTGCCGGTGGTGCGCTGGGTAACTACCTGGGCAAAGAGGCCGACGAAGACGATTACCGCGATGGCCGCCGCTATCGTCGCGGCTACGACGACGACCGTCGTCACTGGGACCGTGGTCACCACTATGGCCACCGCAAGCACAAGCGCCACTGGCGCGACTAACGCCTGAGGGCCCTGCCCCCGGCAACAAAAGCCCCGCCCCTGCCAGCGGGGCTTTTTTATGCCTGCCGCTCCAGCATGAGGCCGGACAGGATAACCTGCAGCGCCTCTGGCAACGCCACAGGCCGGCCACTGTCGCGCTCGATGAACACCTGCACTACCGTGCCTGCTGCGCACGCCTCCGGTTCGCCTGGGCGATACAGCGCCAGCCGGTACTCTACCGTGCTGCCCGCCAGACGCGTCACTCCCAACCCCACCTCCAACAAATCCGGGAAGCCCGGTAGCGCGTAGAAATCCGCAGCCGAACTGACCACGAAGGCGGCCAGTTCACCGTGCCGCAGGTCCAGTTCAGCCTGCTCGACGAGAAACGCCTGGATCGCGGTTTCGAAAAAACCGTGCACCGTTGCACCGGCGATGTGGCCGTTCAGGTCGTTGTCCTGGGGGCGGGTGAGGATGGGGTGGAAGTGGAAGAAGGCAGTGCGCTGAGGGGCTTCGGTCATCTGGCTGGCTCTTGTCTTCGCAATGGATGCTGACAGTGAAACAGAAAAACCAGACTTTCGCTGCCTATGCGGGCCCCTTCGCGGGCAAGCCCGCTCCTACAACGGCCTGCGCCCCCCACCGGTCAGTGTGTAGGAGCGGGTTTACCCGCGAATACGATGGCGGCTGCGACGGTGAATCGCGGGTGGAAATTGGCCAGCAGGTCCAGCCTTTTCGCGGGTAATCCCGCTTCCGCAAAAAAGCCGCCCCTGGGGGCGGCTTTCTCGTTGCGGCTGAGCTCGGCTTACAGCTGCGGGCCAGCGGCTTTGATGGCGTCGGAAACTTCGAACTTCTTGAAGTTTTCGATGAACAGCTTGGCCAGACCTTTGGCAGCCTCGTCGTAGGCCGCTTTGTCAGCCCAGTTGGTGCGCGGGTTGAGCAGTTCGGTTTCAACGCCCGGAACGGCCTTCGGCACGTCCAGGTTGATGATGTCCAGGTGCTCGGTTTCGGCACCGACCAGTGCGCCGCTCTGGATTGCTGCGATCACGGCACGGGTGGTGGGGATGCTGAAGCGCTTGCCAACGCCGTAGCCACCACCGGTCCAGCCGGTGTTGACCAGGTAGACCTTGGAGTTGAAACCGTTGATACGCTTGATCAGCAGCTCAGCGTACTCGCCAGCCGGACGCGGGAAGAACGGTGCGCCGAAGCAGGTGGAGAAGGTCGACTTGATGCCGCCGCCCGAGCCCATTTCAGTGGAACCGACCAGCGCGGTGTAGCCGGACAGGAAGTGGTAGGCCGCCTGCTCGTTGTTCAGGATCGAAACCGGAGGCAGAACACCTGTCAGGTCGCAGGTGAGGAAGATCACTGCGTTAGGCTCGCCGCCCAGGTTCGCTTCCGAACGCTTGGCAACGTGCTCCAGCGGGTAGGCCGCACGGCTGTTCTGAGTCAGGCTGACGTCGGTGTAGTCGGCGTGCTTGTTGGCGTCGAGAACGACGTTTTCCAGTACTGCGCCGTGCTTGATGGCTTTCCAGATGACCGGCTCGTTCTTTTCGGACAGGTCGATGCACTTGGCGTAGCAGCCGCCTTCCATGTTGAAGACAACGCCTTCGCCCCAACCGTGCTCGTCGTCACCGATCAGGTAACGGCTTTCGTCAGCCGAAAGGGTGGTCTTGCCAGTGCCGGACAGGCCGAAGAACAAGGTCACATCGCCTTCTTCGCCGATGTTGGCTGCGCAGTGCATTGGCAGTACGTCGGCAGCCGGCAGCAGGAAGTTCTGCACCGAGAACATGGCTTTCTTCATTTCGCCGGCGTAGCGCATGCCAGCGATCAGCACTTTCTTCTGGGCGAAGTTGATGATCACGCAACCGTCGGAGTTGGTGCCGTCACGCTCAGGCTCGCACACGAAGTTGGCGACGTTGAGGATCTGCCACTGGTCGCGGCCAGCCGGGTTGAACTGCTCCGGGTTGATGAACAGGCAACGACCGAACAGGTTCTGCCAGGCAGTCTGGGTGGTCATCTTCACCGGCAGGTAGTGCTCGGCTGCGGCCCCTACGTGAACATAGGAAACGAAGTGATCCTGGGCGTTGTTGAACGCCTCGACGCGAGCCCACAGGGCATCGAACTTGTCAGCCGGGAACTTGCGGTTGATCGGGCCCCAGGAAATGGCGTCCTGGGTGGAAGGTTCTTCGACGATGAAACGGTCAGCCGGCGAGCGGCCAGTACGGTGACCAGTCTCCACGACCAGTGCGCCAGTATCGGCTAGTACGCCTTCACCGCGTTGCAGCGCTTCTTTTACCAGCTCATCGACGCTCAGGTCGGTGTACACGGTGTTGTTGGCTTGCGTCATGAGATACCCCATCCGGCCCGAGGCCGAGTGCTCCAAACGTTTTGTAGTTGTCTTGAAAAAACTACTACAGCGAAAAAAGTGGCCGGATTATGCCAGAAACGCCCAAAAAAAGTAGGCCCCTCCTGTCAGAACTGCGCTTTTGCGCAATTCGACAGGAGATTATCCTGTGATTTAACGTTTCAGTGACGAGTTTCTGAGGCCACGTCAGTACCGCCACCCGCAAACAGTTGCGCCACATCGCTGGCATCGAAGAAGTAGCGCTCGTTGCAGAACTGGCAATCGATCTCTACCGTCCCGCCACATTCGTCCACCAGCGCCTTGGCGTCGTGCTCGCCCAGACTGACCAGCGCATTGCCGGAGCGTTCCCGCGAACAGCTGCAATTGAAGCGCAGTGGCTGGATATCGAACAGGCGCACGGCGTCTTCGTGGTACAGGCGGTGCAGCAGGGTTTCGTTGCCCTCTGTCCACTCTTCAGGCTTGAGCGTCTTGGCCAGGGCCACCACGTGCTGCCAGCTGTCTTCGCGCTCTTCATCATCCGGCTGGCGATCACGCGGCAGTTGCTGCAGCAACAGCCCTCGGGCCTTGCCGCCTGCGGCATTGAGCCAGAAACGGGTATTGAGCTGCTGCGACTGGACGAAGTAGTTGGTGAAGCATTCCGACAGGTTGGCGCCATCGAGGTCGACGGTCCCCTGGTAGCGCTGGCCCTTGACCGGGTCGATGGTCAGGGTCAGGTGGCCGTCGGGCATCAGCTGCGACAGGGTGGCATCAGCCGAAATCTGGTCCGCTTCGTAGCGGGCCATGCCGCGGATCTCGCGTTCGCTGGAGCACTCCACCATCAGCAGCGGAATCGGCCCAGCCGAACGCGCCTGCAGAATCAGCAAGCCATCGAACTTCATCGCACCCACCAGCAAGGCGGTGGCGGCCATCAACTCACCGAGCAGCACCTTGACCGGCTGGGGGTACTCATGACGCGCCAACACTGCGGCGTAGCTGTCATCGAGAGACACCCACTCGCCGCGCACATCGCGCTCGTCGAAGATGAAACGTTGGGTGAAATCTGTATCAGGCAAATCGCTCATAGGTTTCGGCTATCTAAAAAATGATGACAAAATGGTTACAAGGGTTGTCGATAATCGGCGAGAACCCGTGACAGAGCGCTCACAAGGCGCTCCGATTCCTGTTTGCAATAGAGGTATTTTATGGACAATCGACCACTGTTCCAAGCAAGGTGGTCCTGGGGGCCATTGGCAGCCTGTACGCTGCTTCCCATCGCTCTACTGTGTTTCTGGTTATGGCCTTTTGGCCAGATCCTGTGCCTGACTTTCGACGAGTGGCTGTTCCGCAGCCTGAACGCGCCGCTGGCCGATAGCACCACCTGGCGCTACATCTGGACCATCGGCAGCCTACGCCCGTTCGATATCGTCGTCGGCCTGATCCTGCTCGCTGTGCTCATTCGTGGTGGCTGGGTGTTCAAGGCCGCTCAGGTTCGCCAGGCATTTTTCGGCTTTCTGGTCACGCTACTCCTCTTAGTGGTGATTCGCGCGCTGTTTTCCAAGTGGGTGGATGCAGCCGGGTGGCAACACAAGAGCCCATCGATGATCTTCGACGACGTCGTGCACCTGAGTGACTATTACCCGAACCTGGAGGCGGCCTGGGAACTCAAGGACCGTTCCAGCAAAAGTTTCCCGGGTGATCACGCCTCGGTGCTGCTGATCTGGGCGCTGTTCATGAGCGTGTTCAGCCGCCGCCTTGTGCAATACCTGGTGGTCTGGGGGCTCGCAGCGCTGTTCATGCTGCCGCGCCTGGTGGCCGGTGCCCACTGGGGGCAGGACGACTACATCGGCGGCTTGCTGATGGCCGTACTGGCGTTGGGCTGGAGCTACTACACGCCCCTGGCGGCCAAAGGCAGCGAGGCGTTGATGCGCTGGACAGCGCCGTTGTTCAGGCTGCTGTCCACGTTACCGTTGGTCGGACGAATGGCGGTGTTGCGCTAGATTCCTGGGGCTGCGCAGCAGCCCCATTCAATCGTAACTTCCATGCAGCTGGTGAATCTGCCGCCGCTGCTTCTTGGTCGGCCGGCCATCGGTGGTCACGCCCATGGCCCCGGCCTTACGCATCTCAGCCGCCTGTTCACGGCGACGCACACTTTCTTCGGTTTCCTCGTACAACGCTTGCGCCTCTGGGGCACCACGACGCACCACCGACAGCGCCTTCACCACCACCGTGCGCTCATCGAAGCCGGTACGCAGCACGAACGCGTCGCCCACTCGCGGCTCTTTGCCCGGCTTGCAACGCTCGCCCCGGCAATGCACCTTGCCACTCTCGATCGCCGCCTTGGCCAGCGCTCGCGTCTTGTAGAAGCGCGCCGCCCACAACCATTTGTCCAGGCGAACCTTGTCGTCGTCTTCGGCTTTTTGTGCCATCCCGTTACCTCGGATTCTGTCTTTCATCGAACTGTACTACCTTCACATACGGATGCAAAAAGTCCCCGCCGTGCTTAAAGTTCACCACCTTATTCGCAGGGTGCGCTTCGTGAAGACATTTGACCATTTGACTGTGATCGGCCTGCGCGAGTGGGTCGCCCTGCCTGACCTCGGCGTGGCCGGGCTGCGCGCCAAGATCGACACCGGTGCCAGCACGTCGAGCCTGCATGCCACCGAAGTGGAACCCTTCGAGCGCGACGGCCAGCCCTGGGTTCGCTTCACTGCGCACCTGGGCTCGGTGGTGCAGTTGCGCCACCGCCGCTGCGAGGCACCGTTGGTGACGATGAAGACCATCAAGAGCTCCAACGGCCACGCCCAGACCCGCTACGTCATCCGCACGTCACTGGCGCTGGGTGATGGTGTGTGGGAGGTGGAGTTCACCCTGGCCTGCCGCAAGAACATGCGCTACCGCCTGTTGCTTGGCTCCAAGGCCCTGATACACGGCCAGCTGGTAGTGAACCCAGGCCTGAAATACGTACAAGACAAACCGGCCTTCCCGGCCACCCTTTCCCCTGTCACAGGTGCTGCATGAAGATCGCTGTGCTGTCGCGCAATCCGCGTCTGTATTCCACCCGCCGCCTGGTCGAAGCCGGTACCCAGCGTGGCCACGAAATGGTGGTGATCGATACCCTGCGGGCCTACATGAACATTGCCAGCCACAAGCCGCAGATCCACTACCGCGGCAAGCCGCTGGAAGGCTTCGATGCCGTGATCCCGCGCATAGGTGCTTCGGTTACGTTCTATGGCTGCGCAGTGCTGCGCCAGTTCGAAATGATGGGCGTCTACCCGCTCAACGAGTCGGTAGCCATTGCCCGCTCGCGCGACAAGCTGCGCTCGTTGCAGCTGTTGTCGCGGCGCGGCATCGGCTTGCCGATCACCGGTTTCGCCCACTCGCCGGATGACATCCCCGACTTGATCCAGATGGTCAACGGTGCCCCGCTGGTGATCAAGGTACTGGAAGGCACCCAGGGCATTGGCGTGGTGCTGTGCGAAACCCCCCAGGCGGCCGAGTCGGTGATCGAAGCGTTCATGGGCCTCAAGCAAAACATCATGGTGCAGGAGTACATCAAGGAGGCCGGTGGCGCAGATATCCGATGCTTCGTGGTAGGCGACAAAGTAATTGCCTCGATGAAGCGTCAGGCCAAACCGGGCGAGTTCCGCTCCAACCTGCACCGGGGTGGCGTCGCCAGCCTGATAAAAATCACCCCAGAAGAGCGCATCACCGCCATTCGGGCGGCCAAGGTAATGGGGTTGAGCGTGGCGGGTGTGGATATCCTGCGTTCCAACCACGGGCCGTTGGTGATGGAGGTAAACTCGTCGCCAGGGCTGGAGGGCATTGAAGTCACCACCGGCAAGAACGTCGCCGGGATGATCATCGAGCACCTGGAGAAGAATGGCGGCCCCAATCAGACCCGGACCAAGGGCAAAGGCTGATTCAAGCCTGTGCCCGCCTCTTCGCGGCTAAGCCGCTGCCACAGGTACTCTACAATCCCTGTAGGAGCGGCTTTAACCGCGAAGAGGCCAGTGAGCCTCACACAGCATTACGCGGCAGCAGCAGCCCCAGCGGCAACCTGACCCGCGCCTCGATCCCGCCGCCAGACCGGTTACGCAACTCCACGTTCCCGCCATGTTGCGCAGCAATCCGCTTCACGATCGCCAACCCCAACCCGGTGCCCTTGCCGCCCCGCGCCCGGTCACCGCGAATGAACGGGTTGAAAATGGTTTCCAGCTCCGACTCGTCAATACCGGTGCCCCGGTCCAGCACACTGAGCACCACATACGGCGCACTCTCATCACCTGACACATAGGCAGCCACCTCGACCCCCTTGCCAGCATGGTGCAGGGCGTTGCCGATCAGGTTGCCCAGCATGCGCTTGAGCGAAACCCGGCGCAGCGGGAACGGTGGAATCGGCTCCAGACACAGGCGCACACGCTCTACCGGCTGGTTGTACGGAGCCACCACCTCACGCACCAAATCAGCAAGGTCGACCTCTTCTACCGGCTCGTCACGGCCATCGCGGATGAAGGCCAGGAACTGATCGAGAATCGCGTCCATGTCCTCGATATCGCGAACCATGTCATCGCTCAGCTCGTTGTCGCTGTTCAGCAATGACAGCGACAGACGCAGACGCGTCAGTGGCGTGCGCAAGTCGTGGGAAACCCCGGCCAGCATCAACTCACGCTCGCGCCCGGCCTGCTCGACATCCTCGGCCATCTGGTTGAACGCCTTGTACACCTCGGTCATCTCGCTGGGGGTATCGCTGATCGGCAGGCGCACACTGCGCCCCTGGCCAAGCTGGCGGGCGGCGAACACCAGGCGTTTGAGCGGCTGGTTGAGCTGACGCACAAAAATCCACGCCGATGCTGTGGACAACAAGCCAATGGCCAGGAACCAGCCCAGCACGTTCCAGATCTTCTGCCCACGCAATGGGTGCGGGTAAAGCGGCACTTTCAGCCAACCCGGACCCAGGCTCGGCGCATTGACCCACAACGCGGGCGGTGCATGAATGCGCAGCCGCACTTCGGTGTCGTCACCCAGCTCGGCCTGCATCTGCCGTTGGTAGATTTCACTGTAGGGCCAATGCTGCTCGCCTTCGGGCACACCCGAGCCGGTCACCCGGATAAGACCTGCCGCCTCGGCGATCTTGTCGCGGTTTTCTTCGTCGGCGGCCCAATAGGCGCGCAAGGTCAGCGCTACACCATGGCTGTACTGACGGTCGACCAGCACGTCCTCGTTCATCAGCAGGTAGACCAGGGTCAGCGCCTTGGAGAACAGAACGACGATCAACACCAGCCACAGGGTGCGGGCGAAGAAACTTTGCGGAAACCAGAGCGGTGTTTTCATCGACGTTCAGGCATCATTTTCCGGCGTTTCCGTCCGGTACGAACACGTAGCCGACGCCCCAGACGGTCTGGATGTAACGCGGCTTGGACGGGTCCGGCTCGATCATGCGACGCAGGCGTGAGATCTGCACATCGATGGAGCGCTCCAGCGCATCCCATTCGCGGCCGCGCGCCAGGTTCATCAGCTTGTCGCGGGTCAACGGCTCCCGGGCGTGCATGACCAGGGCCTTGAGCACGGCGAACTCGCCGGTGGTGAGCATGTGCACTTCGTTGCCGCGCTTGAGCTCGCGGGTGGCCAGCGACAGCTCATAGTCGCCGAAGGTGACCGACTCGTCTTCGCTGCCCGGCGCTCCCGGCACGCTCGGCGCCTGGCGACGCAGCACCGCCTTGACCCGGGCCATCAGTTCGTCCGGGTTGAACGGTTTGCCCAGGTAGTCGTCGGCGCCCAGCTCCAGGCCCTTGATGCGGCTGAGCTCGTCGCCCTTGGCGGTCAGCATGATGATCGGGATCTGGTTGTTCTGCTGGCGCAGGCGCTTGCAGGCGGACAGGCCATCCTCGCCTGGCAGCATCAGGTCGAGCACCACCAGGTTGAACACCTCGCGCTGCAGCAGGCGATCCATCTGCTCGGTGTTGGGCACTGCACGGGCACGGTAGCCCTTGCTGGTGAAGAAACGTTCCAGCAGGCTGCTAAGCCCCGGATCGTCGTCGACGATGAGAATCTTGTCACCTTCAGCGGTGTTTGGCGTGCCGGTCATGAATAACTCCTCTGATATCGCCGCGCATTATGGCGTAGCCATTGCTGCACGTTGCGTGAGCATTGTTAGCAGATTTTTCCCCCGGCGCCAGTTCCGGCTGGCCGGGCGCCATCACCGCAAGCCGTTTGCGATGGGTATAATGCGCGGCTTTCATCCAGCGCCGCCGGGCAAAAAGCCCACAGGCGACCCCCGTATTCACAAATGTCAGGTGGTTTACATGGACAGCATCAACAGCCGTATCGCCGAGGAACTGGGCGTACGCCCGCAGCAGGTCGAGGCGGCCGTGAGCCTGTTGGACGAAGGCTCGACCGTGCCCTTCATCGCCCGCTACCGCAAGGAAGTGACTGGTAGCCTTGACGACACTCAGTTGCGCCACCTGGAAGAGCGCCTGCGCTACCTGCGCGAACTCGACGAGCGCCGCGCCAGCATCCTTTCCAGCATCGAGGAACAGGGCAAGCTGACCCCGGAACTGGCCCGCGAGATCAAGCTGGCCGACACCAAGACCCGCCTCGAAGACCTGTACCTGCCCTACAAGCAGAAACGCCGCACCAAGGGCCAGATCGCCCTGGAAGCCGGCCTCGGCGAACTGGCCGATGGCCTGTTCAACGACCCGACCCTGGCCCCGGAAAGCGAAGCCGCACGCTTCGTCAATATCGAAAAGGGCGTGGCCGACGTGAAGGCCGCGCTGGAAGGCGCCAAATACATCCTGATGGAGCGTTTTGCCGAAGACGCCGCCCTGCTCGACAAGCTTCGCAGCTACCTCAAGCAGGAAGCCGTACTCAGCGCCCGCGTCGTGGCTGGCAAGGAAGAGGAAGGCGCCAAGTTCCGCGACTACTTCGCTCATGACGAGCTGCTGCGCACGGCGCCATCGCACCGTGCCCTGGCGATCTTCCGCGGGCGCAACGAAGGCGTGTTGAGCGTCTCGCTGAAGGTCGGCGAAGAACTGCCCGGCACCCTGCACCCGTGCGAGCTGATGATCGGCAACCACGTCGGCATCGAAAACCGCAGCCGACCCGCCGACAAGTGGCTGGGAGAAGTGGTGCGCTGGACCTGGAAGGTCAAGCTGTACACCCACCTGGAGACCGACCTGTTCGGCGAGCTGCGTGACAATGCCGAAGGCGAGGCGATCAACGTGTTCGCCCACAACCTGCACGATCTGCTGCTGGCCGCCCCGGCCGGTCCGCGCGCCACCCTGGGCTTCGACCCAGGCCTGCGCACGGGCTGCAAGATCGCCGTGGTCGACGCAACCGGCAAACTGCTGGACCACACCACGGTCTACCCGCACGCGCCGAAGAACGACTGGGACCGCACCATTTCCATCATGGCCGCACTGTGCGCCAAACACTCGGTGGAGCTGATCGCCATCGGCAACGGTACCGCCAGCCGCGAAAGCGACAAGCTGGTGGCCGAGCTGGTCAAGAAATATCCAGCCCTGAAAATCACCAAGATCATGGTCTCCGAAGCCGGTGCTTCGGTGTACTCGGCATCGGAACTGGCCGCCCGCGAGTTCCCGGACCTGGACGTGTCGATCCGCGGCGCCGTGTCGATCGCCCGCCGCCTGCAGGATCCACTGGCCGAACTGGTGAAGATCGATCCGAAATCCATCGGTGTCGGCCAGTACCAGCACGACGTGTCCCAGCTGAAACTGGCACGTGGCCTGGACGCGGTGGTCGAGGACTGTGTGAACGCCGTGGGCGTGGACGTGAACACCGCTTCGGTGGCGCTGCTGACGCGCATCTCCGGCCTCAATGCCACGCTGGCACAGAACATCGTCGCCCACCGCGATGCCAATGGTCCGTTTGCCACCCGTGCAGCGCTGAAAAAGGTCAGCCGCCTGGGTGAGAAAACCTTCGAGCAGGCCGCCGGCTTCCTGCGTGTGATGAACGGCGACAACCCGCTGGACGCCTCTGCGGTGCACCCTGAGGCTTACCCGCTGGTGCAGCGCATTGCTGCCGATACCGACCGCGACATCCGCTCGCTGATTGGTGACAGCAGCTTCCTCAAGCGCCTGGACCCGAAAAAGTTCACCGACGAAACCTTCGGCCTGCCAACTGTCACCGACATCCTGCAAGAGCTGGACAAGCCCGGCCGCGACCCGCGTCCGGAGTTCAAGACCGCCACCTTCCAGGACGGCGTCGAAGACCTCAAGGACCTGGAACCGGGCATGATCCTCGAAGGCGTGGTGACCAACGTTACCAACTTCGGTGCCTTCGTCGACATCGGCGTGCACCAGGATGGCCTGGTGCATATCTCGGCGCTGTCGGAGAAGTTCGTCAAAGACCCACGTGAAGCGGTCAAGGCCGGCGATGTGGTCAAGGTCAAGGTCATGGAAGTGGACATCCCGCGCAAACGCGTCGGCCTGTCCATGCGCATGAGCGACACCCCGGGCGAGAAGGTCGAAGGCAACCGCGGTGGTAACCGCGGCAATGGTGGCAGCCGCCAGCAGCAGGCACCGCGCCAGCGTGAAACCGCCACGGCTGCGCCGGCCAACAACGCCATGGCCTCGCTGTTCGCCAACGCCAAGCAATTGAAGAAGAAGTAATGGACGTACCACGCGAATACGTCGAAAGCGCCTTCAGCCAACTGCTGGGCTGCCGCCTGCAACACCTGGACACAGGTGTTGCCGAGGTAGCGCTGGCGCTGGAGCCCCAGTTGCGCAACCGTGGCCAGAAGCTGCACGGCGGGGCGATCTTCAGCCTGGTGGATATCGCCATGGGCCTGGCCTGCTCGGCCAGCCATGGCTTTGACCAGCAAAGCGTCACCATCGAGTGCAAGATCAACTACATGCGTGCCGTCAGCGACGGCGAAGTGCTGTGCACCGCCCGCGTGCTGCACGCCGGGCGGCGCACCCTGGTGGTCGACGCCGACGTAGTTCAGGGCGACAAGCTGGTGGCCAAAGCGCAAGGAACCTTCGCGGTTCTCTAGCTCACCAAGCAGTATCTGCGGTATTTTCAGCAGTGCGCTGGCACTGCTGGAACCGCGTAAACCAGGCGACAACGCCAGTTCCTTTCTTCCTACCCTTGTAGACCGTTATCTCTACCCCCATATTGGGGCGACTGACGCGTGAAGGAATACATCTTGAGCGAACTCCTCAACCGCCGCCTGAGCCTGCTCGGCGCCAATCTCCCCCTGCTCAAGCAGTGCCTGCACGGTATTGAGCGCGAATGCCTGCGCGTGACCGATGAAGGTCGCCTGGCCCAGACCCCGCACCCGGAAGCACTGGGATCGGCGCTGACCAACGAGCAGATCACCACCGACTATTCCGAGTCGCTGCTGGAGTTCATCACCCCGGCCCTGGCCGATCCGGCCAAGGTGCTCGAAAGCCTCGAAGAGACCCACCGTTTCGTCTACAGCAAGCTGGGCGACGAATACCTGTGGAGCCCGTCGATGCCGTGCACGCTGCCGGCCGAGGAGGACATCCCGATCGCCGAGTACGGCAGCTCGAATATCGGCAAGCTCAAACACGTCTACCGCAAGGGCCTGGCCCTGCGTTACGGCCGCACCATGCAGTGCATCGCCGGTATTCATTACAACTTCTCGCTGCCCGAAGCGCTTTGGCCACTGCTGCGCGAAGCCGAAGGCAGTACGGAAAATGACCGCGACTACCAGTCGTCGGCCTACATCGCGCTGATTCGTAACTTCCGCCGCTACAGCTGGCTGCTGATGTACCTGTTCGGCGCCTCGCCGGCCCTGGACAAAGGCTTCCTGCGTGGCCGCCCGCACCAGCTCGAAGAGCTGGATGCCGAAACCCTGTTCCTGCCTTATGCCACCAGCCTGCGCATGAGCGACCTGGGTTACCAGAGCAACGCCCAGGCCGGCCTGACGCCCTGCTACAACAACCTGGCCAGCTACACCGACAGCCTGCGCAAGGCCGTTGGCACGCCCTACCCGCCTTACGTTGAAATCGGCACGCATGTGGATGGCGAGTGGGTTCAGCTGAACACCAACATTCTGCAGATCGAAAACGAGTACTACTCGAACATCCGCCCCAAGCGCGTCACCTACACCGGCGAGCGGCCGATCCAGGCCCTGACCTCGCGGGGCGTGCAGTATGTGGAAGTGCGTTGCCTGGACATCAACCCGTTCCTGCCGGTCGGTATCGACCTGACCGAGGCGCGCTTCCTCGACGCATTCCTGCTGTTCTGCGCCTTGGAAGACAGCCCGCAACTGGACAACGGTGAGTGCGGCCAGTGCACCAGCAACTTCCTGACCGTGGTCAAGGAAGGCCGTCGTCCGGGCCTGGAGTTGCACCGCAATGGCCAGCCGATCAGCCTGAAAGACTGGGCCAGCGAGCTGATCGGGCGTATCCGCCAATTGGCCAATCTGCTCGACCAGGCGCAAGGCTCTGATGAGCACGCCAAGGCCCTGGATGCGCAGCAGGCCAAGGTCGACGACACCTCGCTGACCCCGTCGGCCCAGGTGCTGGCACGCATGACCGAGCATGACGAGAGTTTCGTCCAGTTCTCGCTGCGCCAGAGCCGTGTGCACGCCGAGACTTTCCGCGAGCAACCGCTGAGCAACGAAAAGCAGCAAGCATTCGAGACGCTGGCCCGCGAGTCGCTCGCCAGGCAGTCCGAGCTGGAGCGAGACGAAGTCGGTGATTTCGACCTGTTCGTCGGCGCCTACCAGGCCAGCATCCTGGCAATCAGCAGCTGATGAACCGCACCACCACCCCGCGCAAACCGCGCGCCAGCAGCCAGGCCAGGATCGAAGCGATCCTGGCGGCTGCGCGTGAGCTGTTGGCCGAGCAAGGGGTGGCAGCACTTTCTATCTACAGCGTGGCCGAGCGGGCGCAGATTCCGCCTTCGTCGGTGTATCACTTCTTCGCCAGCGTGCCGGCCTTGCTGGAGGCACTTACTGCAGATGTGCACCGGGCGTTTCGCGAAGCCCTGAGCGCTCCGATCGACAGCAGCGCGTTCAGCACCTGGCACGAACTGTCACGGCTGATCGAACAACGCATGCTTGATATCTATCACGAGGATGCAGCGGCGCGGCAGTTGATCCTGGCGCAGCATGGCCTGAGCGAGGTGGTGCAGGCCGACCGGCAGCACGACATGGAACTGGGCGACTTGATGCACACGTTGTTCGACCAGCATTTTCACCTGCCGGTGATGCCACTGGATGTGGACGTGTTTGCCTTGGCCATGGAATTGAGCGACCGGGTGTATGCGCGGTCGGTGCAGTTGCACGAGGCGATCACCCCGCGCATGGCCGAGGAAGGCAAGCGTGTATTCGAGGCGTATCTAGGGTTGTACCTGCCGCCGTTTCTGGCCAAGCGTTCCCGCTGAGAAATCTGGGGCCGCTTGGCGGCCCTTCGCGGGCAAGCCCGCTCCCACAGAGCCCGCGCGCACCCTGGAGCTTGCGAAGTATCTGTGGGAGCGGGCTTGCCCGCGAAGGGCTGCAAAGCAGCCCCAATATCGACCCGCCGCATCACAGCTTGGCGATAGACACTTCAGTCGACTTCACAAAGGCAATCACTTCACTGCCCACCTGCAACTCCAGCTCACGCACGGAACGGGTGGTAATCACCGAAGTGACGATACCCGAAGCCGTCTGCACGTCTATTTCCGACAGTACCGGGCCTTCGAGGATTTCTTTCACAGTACCTTTGAACTGGTTGCGAACATTGATGGCTTTGATAGTCATGGTTTTCTTCCTTTTTGCTTTTGGGATTCAGTGCGCCCAGCGCAGTTGCGTGGGCAGAGGGGCTACAGGATCCGGCTCGGGCGCAGTGCCCGGGGTGGACAGAACACGGTTGAGCACTTCGCTTTCCAGCGCGGCCAGACGGTGCGAACCACGCGCCCGGGGCCGTGCTAGGTCAACAGTGAGGTCGAGCCCGACCTCGCCGTCCTCAATCAGGATCACCCGGTCAGCCACGGCAACCGCCTCGCTGACGTCGTGGGTCACCAGCAGCACAGTGAAGCCGTGCTGACGCCACAGGCGTTCGATCAGTTGCTGCATCTCGATGCGGGTCAATGCATCCAGCGCCCCCAGTGGCTCGTCCAGCAGCAGCAGGCGGGGCTGGTGAATCAAGGCTCGGGCCAAAGCCACGCGCTGCTTCTGGCCTCCCGAGAGCGCCGCCGGCCATTCGTTGGCGCGGTCGGCCAGGCCAACCGCATCCAAGGCCTCCAGCGCACGCTGTCGCCAGTCACCAGACAGCCCAAGGCCAACGTTGTCGATCACCTTCTTCCACGGCAGCAGCCGCGCGTCCTGGAACATCAGGCGGGTTTCTTCACGGGCCTCTTCCAGCGGCGCGGCACCCGCCAGCAGTTGCCCGGCGGTGGGCTGGTCCAGCCCGGCCAGCAGCCGCAGCAAAGTGCTCTTGCCGCAGCCGCTGCGGCCGACAATGGCCACGAACTGGCCGGCCGGAATGTGCAGGTCGATACCCTTCAGAACTTCGCGTTGGCCAAAAGTCTTGCGCAGGCCCTTGGAGGCCAGCGGGGTGCCACGCAGCAGGCGTGGTGGCTGTTCCTTGAGCACGGTCATGCGCCCTCCTTCCTGGCAACTTGATAGGCCGGGTGCCAGCGCAGCCACACACGCTCCAGGCCTCGGGCCGCAAGGTCGGCAAGCTTGCCGAGTACGGCATACAGGACGATGGCCAGCACTACCACGTCGGTCTGAAGAAATTCGCGAGCATTCATTGCCAGGTAACCAATGCCGGCGTTGGCCGAAATGGTTTCGGCAACAATCAGCGTCAGCCACATGAAGCCCAAGGCGAAACGCACGCCCACCAGGATCGAAGGCAGCGCCCCCGGCAGGATCACCTGGCGGAACAGGCCGAAGCCGGACAAGCCGTAACTGCGCGCCATTTCCACCAACGCTGGGTCAACGTTGCGAATGCCGTGGTAGGTGTTCAGGTAGATCGGGAACAACGTGCCCAGCGCGACCAGAAAGATCTTTGCCGATTCGTCGATACCGAACCACAGAATCACCAGCGGTATGAGCGCGAGGTGCGGCACGTTGCGGATCATCTGTACCGAGCTGTCGAGCAGGCGTTCCCCCCAATTCGATAAGCCGGTGATGAAGCCCAGTACCAGGCCGATGCTGCCGCCGATGACAAAGCCCAGGCCTGCACGCCAGCCGCTGATGGCCAGGTGGGTCCAGATTTCGCCGCTGCGCACCAGCTCGACGCCCGCGCTTACCACTGCGCTAGGTGCCGGCAGGATACGCGTCGACAGCCAGCCAGCGCTGACGGCCAGTTGCCATATGGCCAACAGCAGCACCGGCAGCGCCCACGGCGCCAGGCGCTGGGTCAGGTTGGAAGAAGTTGCACGACTCATGGCCAGGCCCTCAGCTCTGCGACACAGATTTGGGCAGGATGTCGTTGGCCACCATTTCGCCGAACGGGCTTACATAACCACCGGTTTTCGGCTGCTCTGGGCGCTGCACATCCAGGTGCGGGAACAGCAGCTCCGCCACGCGGTAAGACTCTTCCAGGTGTGGATAACCCGAGAAGATGAAGGTATCGATACCCAAGTCGGCATATTCCTTGACCCGTGCTGCCACGGTAGGGCCGTCGCCCACCAGCGCGGTACCCGCGCCGCCCCGTACCAGGCCAACACCTGCCCACAGGTTGGGGCTGACTTCCAGGTTGTCGCGGTTGCCGCCGTGCAGCGCGGCCATGCGTTGCTGGCCCACCGAGTCGAATCGCGCCAGTGAGGCCTGGGCGCGGGAGATGGTGTCATCGTCCAGGTGCGAGATCAGGCGCTCGGCGGCGGCCCAAGCCTCTTCGTTGGTTTCCCGCACGATCACGTGCAGGCGGATACCGAAGCGTACTTCGCGCCCTTGAGCAGCCGCTTTTTCGCGCACCTGTGCGATCTTCTCGGCAACGGCTGCCGGTGGCTCGCCCCAGGTCAGGTACAGCTCGACCTGTTCGGCCGCCAGGTCCTGGGCGGCCTCGGACGAGCCGCCGAAATACAGCGGTGGGCGTGGTTGCTGAATCGGCGGGTAGAGCAGCTTGGCGCCCTTTACCTGGATGTGCTTACCGTCGTAATCGACGTTTTCGCCTTCCAGCACCTTGCGCCAGATACGGGTGAACTCGACCGAGGCTTCGTAACGCTCCTGATGGTTCAGGTGCAGGCCGTCACCCGCCAGCTCGTCCGGATCACCACCGGTCACCAGGTTGAATAGCGCACGGCCATTGGACAAGCGATCGAGGGTGGCCGCCTGGCGTGCTGCCACGGTCGGTGAAATGATGCCCGGACGCAGGGCTACAAGGAACTTCAGGCGCTGGGTCACGGGGATCAGCGACGCGGCCACCAGCCAGGAGTCCTCGCAGGAGCGCCCGGTCGGGATCAGTACCCCACCAAAACCAAGGCGGTCGGCGGCCTGCGCGATCTGCTGCAGGTAACCGTGGTCGACCGCACGTGCGCCTTCGGAAGTGCCCAGGTACTTGCCGTCACCGTGGGTTGGGAGGAACCAGAAAATGTTAAGGCTCATTGGAGTCGTCTCCTCAAGGGTGGCTCTAGCCGGAGCGGCGCCCCGGCACTGGCAGTCAATCAAGGCGCGCTAGCGACTTTGGCAGGGGGTGTCCAGATCACGTCCTTGATGCTCAGCGGCTTGGGAATAAGCTTCAGCGCCTGGAACGTGTCGGCGATCTTCTGCTGCGCGGCCACCACGTCCGGGGTCAGCGGCGCAGCGCCGTAGCCTTGGCGTTTGACAGAGGTCAGGGTGATGTCGGCAGGCAGGCCGAGCAGCGGGGCAACCTGGTCGGTCACCTCTTGCGGGTTGGCCTGGGACCATTCACCCACGGCGCGCACTTCCTCGATCACGGTGTTGATCACCGCAGGGTGCTGTGTCGCATAGTTGCGGGTGGCGAGGTAGAACTGGTGGTTGTCGACCAGGCCCTTGCCGTCACGCAGGGCGCGCGCTTGCAGCTGCTGCTCGGCGGCGGCCTGGTAAGGGTCCCAGATCACCCAGGCATCCACGCTGCCGCGCTCGAAGGCGGCGCGGGCGTCGGCCGGCGGCAGGTAGACAGGCTGGATGTCGCTGTACTTGAGGCCGGCGTCTTCCAGGGCGCGGACCAGCAGGTAGTGCACGTTGGAGCCTTTGTTGAGGACGACCTTTTTACCCTTGAGGTCCTTCACCGACTGGATCGGCGAGCCTTTGGGCACCAGGATCGCTTCGCTGTGCGGCGCTGGCGGCTCGTAGGCCACGTAGAGCAGGTCGGCGCCAGCGGCCTGAGCGAACACAGGCGGGGTCTCGCCGGTTACGCCGAAATCGATGGAACCGACGTTCAGCCCTTCAAGCAGCTGCGGGCCGCCGGGGAATTCGGTCCATTGCACCTGTACTCCCTGCTCGGCCAGGCGCTTCTCCAGCGTGCCCTTGGCCTTGAGCAGCACCAAGGTGCCGTATTTCTGGTAACCGATACGCAGGCTCTCGGCCTGGGCTTGGGTAATGGCGCCGAAGGACACAGCCGCCGCAAACAGGGCGACCAGACCACGACGCAAGAAGACTGTGCGCATGGCGCTCTCCTGTGCGAATGGGGTTCGGGTTGCACCTGCTTGCCTCGTTAACGGGCGAGTAAGGTGGTGAAGCGGGTAACGCCGTTCAGATGCTCCAGCGAGCGCTGATCAGACGTTCGTTCAGTACGCCAGGGGCCACGGGGCGCGGCCGACGGGCCAGGGCGACGTGGAAGGTTTCCAGCGAGTCGTGCAGGCGTTCTTCCAGCGCCTGTACCAACTGTGCGGGCTTTGTGCCTTCTGCGTAAGCCACCTGGCTGTCGTCGGCAAAGATCCCTTGCAGGGTCTCTTGTGCCTTGAGTGCCGACAGCACCGGCTTCAATGCGTAATCCACCGCCAGCATGTGGGCGATGCTGCCGCCAGTGGCGATGGGCAACACGATCTTGTGGGCCAGGGCGCGCTCGGGCAGCAGGTCAAGCAAGGTTTTCAGGGCACCGGAAAACGAAGCCTTGTACACCGGGGTGGAGACGATCAGGCCATCGGCCTGGGCCACCAGCTGTTGAAAGTGTTGCACATGCGGGCTGTCGAAGCGGGCATGCAGCAGGTCTTCGGCGGGAAAGTCACGCACTTGGAATGTCACCACTTCAACGCCGCGATCCTGCAGCCACTGGCGCGAACGCTCGAGCAGCACGCCGGAGCGTGAACGGAGACTTGGGCTACCACCGATTGAGACGACCAGCATTGCTGCGCTTCCTTGTGTTCTGTTGGAGGTGACATTAACAGCTGCCACATATATCTAGAAATCATATTTTTTCATTTGTTTATTCCATTATTGTCTTTTCCCATAAAGCCCTCCTCGCGGGCGCGCCCGCTCCCACAGTTTTTACAGGCATAAAAAAGGGCCGTCGAAACGGCCCGAAAATCCCTGCTTGGCTAAGAGCAATGCAACGAGGAATCCATTAACGATTGGGTTGAGGGGTCAGGCGCAGATAGGGTTTGACCGCCCGGTAACCTTTGGGGAAGCGCTGCTTGATCTCCTCCTCGTCTTTGAGCGAAGGCACGATCACCACTTCGTCACCGTCCTGCCAGTTACCCGGTGTGGCGACCTTGTGGTTGTCGGTCAGCTGCAGCGAGTCGATCACCCGCAGAATTTCGTTGAAGTTGCGCCCGGTACTGGCCGGGTAGGTAATGGTCAGGCGCACCTTTTTATTCGGGTCGATGATGAACAGCGAGCGCACGGTCAGGGTGTCGCTGGCGTTCGGGTGGATCAGGTCGTAAAGGTCGGACACTTTGCGGTCAGCGTCAGCAATGATCGGGAAGTTGACCACGGTATTCTGTGTTTCGTTGATGTCATCGATCCACTTGTGATGCGAGTCGACCGGGTCCACCGACAGGGCGATGGCCTTGACCCCGCGCTTGGCAAATTCGTCCTTCAGCTTGGCGGTCAGGCCCAACTCGGTGGTGCACACCGGGGTGAAGTCGGCCGGGTGGGAGAACAACACCCCCCAGCTGTTGCCCAGCCACTCGTGGAAGCGGATCTTGCCTTCGCTGGAATCCTGTTCGAAATCGGGGGCGATATCGCCGAGTTTGAGGCTCATGGGCTGCGGCTCCTGGGCTGGGTTCTGTACCGTATGGGCTCAATGTGCCTGCATTCAGTTAAAAATAAAAAGAATAAATAACGATTTATTTATAACCATAACGCATACGAATTAGCAGGCACAAAAAAGCCTCGCACTAGGCGAGGCTTTCTTTGTGGCTACGACTTACAGGAAGCTGTAAGTGTAGTTCACGATGAAGCGAGCCTGATCCTGGTCGGCACTGCTCTCGCCGGCACCACGGTACACGCCTTGGCGCAGGCTGAAGCCCAAGCCTTTGAGGGCACCTTCCTGGAGGGTGTAGTCGATGCGCGCATCGCGTTCCCATTCATTGTAGGTACCGCTGCCCGACTTGTTGCGGATATCGTCACCACGCAGGTAAGCAACCGACGCCTTCAGGCCTGGCACACCCAGCGCCGCGAAGTCATAGGAGTACTGACCGAAGGTGGTGTTTTCACCAGCACGGGCGAACTGGTTGATCATGCTGTCGGTGAACAGGTAGAAGCTGGAGCCGCCAGCACCTTCCGAGGTGCCGCTGTCGTTGCTCAGGCTGCCCTGGTTCAACCATACGAAGCCACCGTCGTCACCCACTTGCTGGTGACCGAGCATCAGCGCGTGGCCACCCAAGGTATAGGTGAACATGGCGGACCAGGTCTTGTTGTCGATCTCGCCGGTGTTTTTGGCGTAGCCACCGTTGTTGTTGAAGTTGTAAGCGCTGTCGTTGCCATTCTTGCCGTCGCTGCTGCTGTCGAAGTAGCGCAGGTCGGTCTTGAACGACTGGTCGTCAGCGATCTTGAACACGTGGGTCGCGCCCAGGAAGTGCTGCTTGTAGAAGTCTTCCAGGTTCGAGTAGTAGTACTGCAGGGTCAGGTCTGGAGTGAGCTTGTAGTCCAGGCCACCGTAGCGGAACTTGTTGCTCTCGGCATTGGAACCGGCGACAGACAGACCGGTACGGTTGCTCGAAGCACGGCCCATGGCGTGGGTCAGCTGACCCGCGTTGATGGTCAGGTTGTCGATTTCCTTCGACTGGATGGTGCCACCCTCGAAGGTTTGTGGCAGCAGACGACCATCGTTGGAAACCAGGATCGGCAGGTTCGGTGCGAGCGCGCTACCGAAATGCGCTTCGGTCTTGGAGAAGCGCGCCTTGGCATTGGCACCGAAACGAGCCCACTGGGCTGCAGAACCTTTGCCGTCATCCGGGAAGAAGCCGGACTTGTGGTAACCCTCGCCGCCATCCAGGTGAATACCCCACAGCGCTTGGGCATCAACACCAAAGCCTACGGTGCCTTGGGTAAAGCCCGAGATGTAGTCGAGCTTGAAGCCCTGGCCCGACTCACGCTGGTCCGGGCGCTCCGCACCAGGTCTTGCGTGATCTTCACGGTTGTCGTTGTTGAAGTACATGGTGCGCGAGCTGAGCGACAGTTTGCTGTCCTCAACGAAACCGGCAGCGCCTGCTTGTTGGGCGAGAACCCCCAGTGCCACGGCCAGAGCC
The DNA here is from genome assembly GCF_043106005.1 of Pseudomonas sp. GLN_2. NCBI lineage: Bacteria > Pseudomonadati > Pseudomonadota > Gammaproteobacteria > Pseudomonadales > Pseudomonadaceae > Pseudomonas > Pseudomonas sp. GLN_2. The sequence goes on from NZ_JBICMC010000102.1 coordinate 39,693, forward strand.
AGGCTGGACTTGTACATGTTTTGCTCCTCTACGTTCTAATTTTTGTGTATCTCTGGCGGAGGGGTCTGATGCCCCGCTCACCGGGATGGGCGATTTAGTCCCAAAGCGTGACCGTTAAGTCAATCGTTTCTAAACATTTCGCGACTTTGGTCTAAGACGCCACCTGCGCTACAGGATAATGACAATCCTATAAATCCAAAATGACTGTTTTATGAATTTGTAAGACTTTTAAGGAATATATTAGGAACCTTTACTGCCATTCGTTGTAGCTGCGACCCATTTAATAACTTTTGGTTATTTGCAAACGTTTGCTCATAACCTAATGCCAAATCGTTCTATCGGGACTAAACGCCTCGCACGCCTCTCTGATTTGGGTCATGGCGCACTCACCCCTTGTTCGCCTGCGAAACGCCTGGCTTTAAAGCGTTTGGCTCCTAAGCTAATGCAAAAAAGTTATTTATTTTAATTTTCTTAGATCATTTAGCCTTCTCGTCATCCAACCCGACTTGCCTGACGAGAGGTTCAACCATGATCCCGCACGCTCCGCTGCGCCTGTTCGCCGCCCTGACCCTCGCCAGCACCAGCTGGTTGGCCCAGGCAGCCGACCTGACAGTGGCCTACCAGACCACTGTCGACCCGGCCAAAGTGGCACAGGTCGATGGCGACTACGAAAAAGCCAGCAAGGCCAGCATCGACTGGCGCAAATTTGATAACGGCGCAGACGTGATCACTGCCGTGGCCAGCGGCGACGTGCAGATCGGCTACCTGGGCTCCAGCCCGCTGGCCGCTGCCGCCACCCGCAAGCTGCCGGTTGAAACCTTCCTCATCGCTACCCAGATTGGCGCGGGTGAAGCGTTGGTGGCCCGTGACAGCATCAAGTCGCCGCAAGACCTGATCGGCAAGAAGGTCGCCGTCCCGTTCGTGTCCACCGGGCATTACAGCCTGCTTGCCGCACTGAAAAGCTGGAATATCGATCCTTCCAAGGTACAGATTCTCAACCTGGCGCCGCCGGCCATCATTGCCGCCTGGAAGCGCGGCGACATCGATGCGACCTACGTGTGGGACCCGGCCCTGGGCGTGGCCAAGGAAAACGGCAAGGTCCTGATCACCTCCGGCGAACTGGCCCAGAAAGGCGCGCCTACCTTCGATGCCTGGATCGTGCGCAAGGACTTCGCCGAGAAACACCCTGATGTGGTCAAGGCCTTTGCCAAAGTCACCCTCGATGCCTACGCCGACTACCGCAAGGACCCGAAAGCCTGGCTGGCCGACAAGGGCAACGTAGACAAGCTGGTGAAGCTGTCCGGTGCCAAGGCCGGCGACATCCCGGTGCTGCTGGAGGGCAACGTCTACCCCCTGGCCGCTGACCAGGCCAACGCCCTGGGCGCGCCGACCACCCAGGCGCTGACGGACACCGCCAACTTCCTCAAGCAGCAAGGCAAAGTCGAAGCAGTGCTGCCGGACTACTCGCCGTACGTCAGCGCCAAGTTCCTTCCAAACTGATCCGGAGCCCGTCATGGCCTTGCTCGAGCTGGAGCGCATCAGCGCACAGTACCCAGGCGCCAGCACCCCGGTGCTGGCCGACATCAACCTGAGCCTGGGACCACGCCAACTGCTGGTGGCCCTGGGGCCTTCCGGCAGCGGCAAGACCTCACTGCTCAACCTGATCGCCGGCTTCGTCGCCCCCAGTGGCGGTCACATCACCCTCGATGGTGTGCCGGTGCAGGGCCCCGGTGCAGAACGCGGCGTGGTGTTCCAGGACGATGCCCTGCTGCCATGGCAGAACGTGCTGGGCAATGTCGCCTTCGGCCTCGAACTGGCCGGCGTATCCCGCGCCCAGCGTGAGGCCAAGGCCCGCGAGATGCTCACCCTGGTCGACCTCGATGGCTTCGGCGAACGGCGTATCTGGCAATTGTCCGGTGGCCAGAAGCAGCGCGTGGGCCTTGCCCGGGCGCTGGCGGCCGACCCTCGGGTACTGCTGATGGATGAACCGTTCGGTGCCCTCGATGCCTTCACCCGTGAGCAGATGCAAGAGCTGCTATTGCAAGTTTGGCAACGCACCGCCAAGCCGGTGTTCCTGATTACCCACGACATCGAAGAAGCGGTGTTCCTCGCCAGCGAACTGGTACTGCTGGCGCCCAACCCGGGACGCGTAGTGGAACGCCTGCAGCTGAACTTCGGCCAGCGCTATGCCGCTGGCGAATCGGCCCGGGCCATCAAGTCCGATCCAGCCTTCATCGAAACCCGCGAGCATGTGCTGGCGCGGGTGTTTTCCCAACGCCAAAGCCTGCAGGAGCGCGCATGAGCAGCCTGGACCTGCCGGTCGCCGGCAAACACAACGCCCAAACCCGGCCAGCCGCCACGCTACGCCGCCCACTGTCCACCCGCTGGATCAGCACCCTGACCCTGGCCAGCCTGCTACTGGTCTGGTGGCTGGTGACGGCTGCCGGTTGGGTAGAGCCCCTGTTCCTGCCCTCGCCCGGCGACATCCTGGCCAAGGCATGGACCTTGCTGACCCAAGGCTACATGGATGCCAGCCTGTGGCAGCACCTGGGCGCAAGCCTGGGCCGCATCGGCCTGGCGCTGGTGGCTGCGACCCTGACCGCAATACCCGTCGGCATCGCTATCGGCTACAACCGCGTGGCCCGCGGCATTTTCGACCCGCTGATCGAGTTCTACCGGCCCATCCCGCCGCTGGCCTACCTGCCGCTGATCGTCATCTGGTGCGGTATCGGCGAGTTGTCGAAAGTGCTGCTGATCTACCTGGCAATCTTCGCCCCCATCGCCATTGCCACAGCCACCGGTGTGCGCACGGTAGATCCGGCCAAGCTGCGCGCGGCGCAGTCGCTGGGCGCAACCAAGGCCCAACTGATCCGCCACGTCATTTTGCCCAGTGCATTGCCTGACATCCTTACCGGCATCCGCATTGGCCTGGGGGTCGGCTGGTCGACCCTGGTGGCTGCCGAACTGATCGCCGCCACCAGCGGCCTGGGCTTCATGGTGCAATCGGCGGCGCAGTTTCTGGTCACCGACGTGGTGGTGCTGGGCATCCTGCTGATCGCCCTGATCGCCTTCGCTCTGGAAATGAGCCTGCGTGCCCTGCAACGCAAGCTGGTGCCCTGGCATGGGCAGATTCACTGAATTCCATTGTCCACGCCAGCACACTGGCGCCCGATTGAAGAGACCGACATGAGCCTGACCATCACTCCCCTAAGCCCAGCACTCGGCGCCCAGATCAGCGGCGTGGACATCAGCCGCGATATCAGCGCAGAAGAGCGCGATGCCATCGAACAGGCACTGCTCCAGCACCAGGTGCTGTTCCTCCGCGACCAGCCGATCAACCCGGAACAGCAGGCGCGCTTTGCCGCACGCTTCGGCGACCTGCACATCCACCCGATTTACCCCAACGTGCCGGACACCCCGCAGGTGCTGGTGCTCGACACGGCGGTTACCGATGTGCGCGACAACGCCGTGTGGCACACCGACGTGACCTTTTTGCCGACCCCGGCACTGGGCGCGGTACTCAGCGCCAAGCAATTGCCTGCTTACGGTGGCGATACCCTTTGGGCCAGCGGCATTGCGGCCTTCGAGGCCTTGTCGGCGCCGCTGCGTGAAATGCTGGGCGGGCTGACCGCGACCCACGACTTCACCAAGTCGTTCCCGCTGGAGCGCTTTGGCACCACGCCGCAAGACCTGGCGCGCTGGGAGGCTACCCGGCGCAACAACCCGCCGCTGTCGCACCCGGTGGTGCGCACGCATCCAGTGAGCGGGCGCAAGGCGTTGTTCGTCAATGAAGGGTTCACTACACGCATCAATGAACTGAGCGAACTGGAAAGCGATGCGCTGCTGAGGCTGCTGTTCGCCCATGCGACGCGACCGGAGTTCAGCATTCGCTGGCGTTGGCAGGAGCATGACGTGGCGTTCTGGGACAACCGCGTAACCCAGCATTTTGCGGTGGATGATTACCGGCCGAACCGGCGGGTGATGCACCGGGCAACCATCCTTGGGGATGCACCCTTCTAGCGGTTGCCCGCCCTGCCCCCTCCCGCAGGTACGACACAGGGTTCGAAACCGGTGCCGTGCCTGTGGGCAAGCCCGCGAAGAGGCCAGGACAGGAGAGCTTGGTCAGCGGACCAGGTGCAGGTACTGCATGTGCCGCTCGTACTGGTCGAGGATGTCGTTGATGATCTGCTCCTTGCTGTAGCCCACCAGGTCATAGTTCTGGCTGCCTTCGCTCAGGTGCACCTCCGCCCGGTAATAGCGGCGGTTCTTCAACTCCTGCGTACCCAGCCCCCCCAAGGCGAACGATGGTGTGAAATAGCCACGCATCTGCACTTGATAAATGAACGGCTGTTCCTCGCCATGGCCAATCTTCAGGCTGACGTTGTCATGGCTAGGGTCGTCCTGGGTAATCAGCACCAGGCCTTTCTGCTCGAACACTTCACGCACATCGGCAATCGCCGGGCGCACCACATCATCCATGAAACGGTACACCTCATCACGTGACGGGAAGTGCACCGCCTGGCTCAGGCGCTGGCGCCAGCCGCCACGGCCGCGACGTGACTGGGCGAAGGGGGCCAGCGAGTGCATCTGCGCGATCTGCCGCTGCGACTCCAGGTAGAACGCCTTGTGCAGCCCCCACATCATGCACAGCAGAATGAGCGAGAACGGCAGCGACGTCAGCACCACTGCCGACTTCAGCGAATCAATGCTGCCAGCGAACAACAGCGCACTGGTGATCAGTGCAGTCATCGCCCCCCAAAAGATACGCAGCCAGTTCGGCCCATCTTCATCAGCGTCACCGCCCTTGGCCGACAAGGTCGACAGCACCACGGTGCCCGAGTCGGCCGAGGTGACGAAGAACACGAAGCTGATGAACACCGTGGTGGCGATGACTGCCTTGCTCCAGGGGTAGGTTTCCAGCAGCAGGTACAGGCTCATCGACGGGTTATCCAGCGCCGACTGGCCCAGTGCGGTCATGCCGTGGTTGATCACCTGGTCCAAGGCGCTGTTGCCGAAGATCGACATCCACGCCAGGGTGAAGCCCAGCGGAATCAGCAGCACGCCAAAGACGAACTCGCGGATGGTACGGCCACGGGAGATGCGGGCGATGAACAGGCCCACGAACGGCGCCCAGGCAATCCACCAGGCCCAGTAGAACACGGTCCAGCCGCCCAGCCAGCCGCGGTTTTCACCATAGGCATACACGTCGAAGCTCTTGCGCGGCAACGCACCCAGGTAGTCGCCCAGGTTCTGGATGAGCGTGTTGAACAGGTGCTGGGTAGGCCCGGCGAACAGCACGAACAGCAGCAGCGCACAGGCCAGGAACAGGTTGATGTCGCTCATCACCCGCACCCCCTTCTCCACCCCGGCCACGGCTACGGCCACAGCCGCGCCCATCATCAGGGTGATGAGGATCACCTGCACCCACTGGCTGTGGCTGATGCCGAACAGGTAGTCCAGACCGGCGTTCAGATGCAGCACCCCAAAGCCCATGTCGGCGCCCAGGCCGAACACCGTGGCGATGATGCCGAAGCCATCCACCGCATAACCGATCGGGCCGTTGATGCGCTTGCCAATCAGCGGGTACAGCGCCGAACGCAGGGCCAGCGGCAGGTTATGCCGGTAGGCGAAATAGGCCAATGCCATGCCGACGAAGGCGAACACCCCCCAGCCATGCAGGCCCCAGTGCAGGAACAGGATCTGCATCGCCTGGCGCCCGGCCTCGACCGTGCCGGCTTCGCCTTGGGGCGGTTGCAGCATGTGGGTCAGCGGTTCGGAGACACAGAAGAAGAACAGCGTGATGCTGATGCCGGCGGCGAACAGCATGCCTGCCCACGACAGGTAGCTGAACTCGGGTTCGTCGTGGTCGGCACCGAGTTTGATCTTGCCATAGCCAGACAAGGCGGTGACCACCACGAAGACCAGGTACAGCGTCATCGCCAGCATGTAGTACCAGCCGACCGTGTTGGCCGCCCAGTTCTGCGCCGCCAGCAACCAGTCACCTGCGGCTTGCGGGTTGGAGATGACTACCAGGCCAAAGATGAGGATGAAACTCGCCGCAAAGTAGAACACCGGGGGGTTCATGCGGATCTTGCCATTGGCAAGGGAAGGGTTTGGTGCACTCATAGGGCGTGCACCTCGTCGAATGACGTGAGGTTCGGAATGAACGGGTTCAGCAAAGGAATCCTCCTGTTGAACACCGGCAGCGGACCAGCGTTTTTCATTGAACAAGCGTTCAAGTTAAACATGGATCGGATTTCAATGCGAATTGGGGCGCTGATTGGTGTCGTCCTGTTCCGGCCTCTTTGCGGGTGGACCCGCACCTACATTTGGTACGTTCGGTGTAGGCGCGGGCTTGCCCGCGAAGAGGCCAGCACAGGCAACTGCACTGCGGGATCAGTTCTTGTCCTGGCAATCCAGCTGCAGGTTGGCCTGAGTAATGTTGCTTTCAGCCGGCACACTGCGAGTTAGCCACACATTACCGCCAATGGTCGAACCCTTACCGATGGTAATACGCCCCAGCACCGTGGCGCCGGCATAGATCACCACATCGTCCTCGACGATCGGGTGGCGTGGCAGGCCTTTATGCAGCGTACCCGACTCATCGCTGGGGAAACGCTTGGCGCCCAGGGTCACCGCCTGGTAGATGCGCACGCGCTCGCCGATGATCGCGGTTTCACCAATGACCACACCCGTACCATGATCGATGAAGAAGCTCGGGCCGATCTGCGCCCCCGGGTGAATGTCGATACCGGTGGCCGAATGCGCCAGCTCCGAACTGATCCGCGCCAGCAGCGGCAGCCCTGCCTTATACAGGTGATGCGCCAGCCGGTGGTGGATGATCGCCAGGATGCCCGGGTAGCACAGCAGCACTTCATCGACGCTGCGCGCTGCCGGGTCGCCGTGGTAGGCGGCCAGCACATCGGTGTCGAGCAGAACGCGCAGTTCCGGTAGCGCAGCTGCAAAGCCTTGGATCAGGCTCAGCGCACGGGCGTCGACGCCCGCCAGCTCGGCCTTGCTTTGCCGTGCCGCGTAGCGAAGTTCAAGACGAGCCTGGGCCAGCAAGGCGGTCAGCGCGGCATCCAGGGTATGGCCGACGTAGAAGTCTTCACTTTCTTCGCGCAGGTCGACTGGCCCCAGGCGCATGGGGAACAGCGCGCCGCACAGTTGCTCCAGAATCTGTCGCATCGCTTCACGCGACGGCAGCTCGCGCCCGCCCTGCTCGCCAATACTGCGGCCATTACGGGTGCGCCATTGCTCACGGGCCCCGCGCAGGCCAGTGACAATGCTCTGCAACTGCCAATGCGCGGATGAAGGTTGTTCGCTCACGGTGTTCTCCTGCCGTATAGGCCATCTGATTTTGTTGCCAGGCCCGCGAAAAGGCCGAACCTGCCTGCTGCAATCCACTTTACGGCAAATCCGAGGCTTGGAAAAAACAACGCTTTATTCCATCCTGCACTAAGTCAGGCATAAGCCGCGATGACGGAGTGGGTATCGTCGCCTACCCTCAAAAGCAGCCAGCACCTGGCGCAAATCAAAAAAGGAATATTAAAGTTATTTTTTAGTATTTCCCGGCCTAATCAGCCAACCCTATAGTCGCCACCTCACTACCTAGACAACAAGCGCGGGGCTCTGACATGTCGAAATTCGCCAAACCGCTACTCAACGCCAGCCTGGCCCTCCTGTTGGGTGCCGGCCTGCTCAGCCAGGCTTTCGCCGGCGAGCAATTGAAGACCATCCAGGAAAAAGGCGTCATCAACGTCGGCCTCGAGGGCACTTACCCACCATTCAGCTTCCAGGACGAAAACGGCAAACTGACCGGCTTCGAAGTGGAGCTGTCCGAGCTGCTGGCCAAGGAGTTGGGGGTCAAGGCCAAGGTCCAGCCGACCAAGTGGGACGGCATCCTCGCCGCGCTGGAATCCAAACGCCTGGATGTAGTGGTCAATCAGGTGACCATTTCCGAAGAGCGCAAGAAAAAGTACGACTTCTCCGAGCCCTACACTGTCTCCGGCATCCAGGCACTGGTCCTGAAGAAAAAAGCCGAGCAGCTGAACATCAAGGGCGCACAAGATCTGGCCGGCAAAAAGGTCGGCGTAGGCCTTGGCACCAACTACGAACAGTGGGTGAAAAAGGACGTGCCGCAAGCCGATGTGCGCACCTATGAAGACGACCCAAGCAAGTTCGCTGACCTGCGCAACGGCCGCATCGACGCCATCCTGATCGACCGCCTGGCGGCGCTGGAATACGCGCAAAAAGCCAAGGACACCCAACTTGCTGGCGATGCCTTCTCGCGCCTGGAAAGCGGCGTGGCCCTGCGCAAAGGTGAGCCGGAACTGTTGGCAGCCATCAACAAGGCCATCGACAAGCTAAAAGCTGACGGCACGCTGGCCAAGCTGTCTGAGAAGTACTTCGGTGCCGATGTCACCAAATGATCGCTGAAAGCCTGCAACTCGTTGTCGACTCCGCGCCCTTCCTGCTGAAGGGCGCGGGTTATACGGTGCTGCTCAGTGTCGGCGGCATGTTCTTCGGTCTGGTGCTGGGCTTTGCCCTGGCGCTGATGCGGCTGTCGAAGATTCTGCCGCTGAACTGGCTGGCGCGGGTCTACGTGTCGTTCTTCCGCGGCACGCCGCTGCTGGTGCAGCTGTTCGTGATCTATTTCGGCATGCCGCAAATCGGCATCGAGCTCGACCCAATCCCCGCTTCGCTGATCGGCCTGTCGCTGAACATGGCGGCCTACATCTGCGAGATCCTGCGCGCAGCCATTTCCTCGATCGACCGGGGCCAGTGGGAAGCAGCCGCCAGCATCGGCATGACCCGCGTGCAAGCCATGCGCCGGGCGATCCTGCCACAGGCCTTGCGCACCGCGCTGCCACCGCTGGGCAACAGCTTCATCTCGCTGGTAAAGGACACTGCCCTGGCGGCAACCATCCAGGTGCCCGAGCTGTTCCGCCAAGCCCAGCTGATTACTGCGCGCACGTTCGAAGTGTTCACCATGTACGTGGCGGTCGCGGTCATCTACTGGGTGCTGTGCAGCATCCTTGCGCACTTCCAGAACCGCATGGAAGCGCGGGTCAACCAGCATGACCAGGAGCATTGAGCATGATTGAAGTCAAAGGCCTGACCAAGCGGTTCAAGGGCCAGACCGTGCTCAACGGTATCGACCTGACCGTGCAGCCCGGTGAAGTGGTGGCCATCATCGGCCCCAGTGGCTCGGGCAAAACCACCTTCCTGCGCTGCCTTAACCTGCTGGAAACCCCCGATGCCGGGCAGATCCAGATCGGCGCCATCAGCATCGATGCCAACCGCCCTTTGGGCGGGCAGCAGGGTGCGATTCGCCGTTTGCGCCAGCAGGCCGGGTTCGTGTTCCAGAACTTCAACCTGTTCCCCCATCGCACTGCCCTGGAGAACGTGATCGAGGGGCCGGTGATCGTCAAGAAGACGCCTCGCGAACAGGCCATCGAGCTCGGCCGGCGCCTGCTGGCCAAAGTCGGCCTGGCGGGCAAGGAAGACGCCTACCCACGGCGCCTGTCCGGCGGCCAGCAGCAACGCGTGGCCATCGCCCGTGCCCTGGCCATGGAACCGGAGGTAATCCTGTTCGACGAACCGACCTCGGCGCTGGACCCGGAGCTGGTCGGTGAAGTGTTGGCGACCATCCGCGGCCTGGCCGAGGAAAAGCGCACCATGATCATCGTCACCCACGAGATGAGCTTTGCCCGGGACGTGGCGAACCGGGTGATCTTCTTCGACAAGGGCGTGATCGTGGAGCAGGGCGAAGCCAAGGCCCTGTTCGCGGCGCCGAAGGAAGAACGTACCCGGCAGTTCTTGCGCAAGTTCCTCGGGACTGCGGCCTCCGAGTAAACCTGTTCCGGCCCTTTCGCGGGTAAACCCGCTCCTACAGTGAATGCACAGATCTTGAGGCATCTGTAGGAGCGGGTTTACCCGCGAAGAGGCCGGCACGCCCGTAACAAATCCCCCCTTCTATAAATATTCCAAAAAGTTAGTTCATAAAATTTTTATAAATCATTAGGGTATATAAACCGGACCACCGGACCAGCACACATCTGTCGCGATCAGCTGTAGCGACATAACTATTTTGTGAGGTCAGGAATGGTCAGGATCACAATCACCCCAGTGCGTAACGCCAGGGCATTGAGTGCAGCCAAGGAGCGGCACTGATGCCCAGCCAAGCCAACACCCAATTCCATAGCGATCTGGACAGCTCGCCCCCGCTGCTGCCGGCCAAGGTACTGCGCAACGACGCCGAAGCCCTGCAAGCGGCCCGCGAGCTGGCCGAGGTCGCCCGTGAGCAAGCTGCCCGGCGCGACCAGCAACGCAAACTGCCCTGGGCCGAAATCGAACTGTTTACCCGCAGCGGTCTGGGCAGCATCAGCGTACCCAAGGCCTACGGTGGCCCCGACGTATCGTTCGCAACCGTCGCCGAAGTGTTCCGCCTGATCAGCGCCGCCGACCCCGCCCTGGGGCAAATCCCGCAGAACCAGTTCGGCATGCTGCAACTGCTGCGCCTGACGGCCAGCGAGGCGCAGCAAGCGCTGATCTTCCGCAGCGTGCTCGACGGCTGGCGCATCGGCAATGCCGGGCCTGAACGTGGCACCAGGGATACCCTCACCCTCAACGCCCGAATCACGCGCGCCGGCGACAGCTTCCGCATAAGTGGCGAGAAGTTCTACTCCACCGGTGCCTTGTTCGCCCATTGGGTGGCGGTAAAAGCCCTCGACGACGAAGGCCGCCAGCGCCTGGCATTCGTGCGCCGGGGCAGCCCGGGGTTGCGCATTGTCGATGACTGGTCCGGGTTCGGCCAGCGCACCACCGCCAGCGGTACCGTGCTGCTGGACCAAGTGCCGGTGGACGCGGAACTGGTAATCGACAACTGGCGCCAGCGCGATATCCCCAACATTCAGGGCGCCGCTTCGCAGCTGATCCAGGCGGCGATCGATGCTGGCATCGCCGAAGCAGCTATCGATGATGCGATCACCTTCGTGCGCGAAAAGTCCCGGCCGTGGATTGAAGCCAACGTCGACCGTGCCAGTGACGACCCTTATGTAATTGCCGACATCGGCCGCCTGAAACTCGAACTGCACGCCGCCGAAGCGCTGTTGCGCAAAGCTGCTCGGGTACTCGACGAGGTCAACGCTGCGCCTATCGACGCAGCCAGCGCGGCACGTGCCTCGATTGCGGTGGCCGAGGCCAAGGTGCTGACTACCGAAATTGCCCTGCAGGCCAGCGAAAAGCTGTTCGAGCTGGCCGGCAGCCGCGCCACCCTTGCCGAGTTCAACCTCGACCGCCACTGGCGAAATGCTCGGGTGCACACCCTGCACGACCCGGTGCGCTGGAAGTACCACGCGGTGGGCGCTTACCACCTTAACGGCACCCTGCCTGCACGGCATTCCTGGATCTGATTTGCTGCCTTTGGGGCTGCTACGCAGCTCTTCGCGGGCTTGCCCGCGCCCACAGGATTGCCACCGCCTGAACGGGCATCACTTCACTGTGGGAGCGGGTAAGCCCGCGAAGGGCCACAAAGCGGCCCCCGGAGAACTCCATGACAATCGCTATCATCACCAGCGACGCCCAAGCCCTGGCCGTCGCCGAAGACATCGCCCAGCAACTGCGCCGCGACAGCGCCTTGCGCGACCGCGAGCGCCGCCTGCCGCTGGCCGAACTCGAGCTGTTCACCCGCTCCGGCCTGTGGGCCATCAGCGTGCCCAAAGCCTTCGGCGGTGCCGGCGTATCCAACGTCACCCTGGCCAAGGTCATCGCCCGTATCGCGCAGGCCGACGGTTCGCTCGGGCAGATTCCGCAGAATCATTTCTACGGTCTGGAAGTGCTGCGGGTAAACGGCAGCCCCGAACAGCAACAGCGCCTGTACGCCGAGGTGCTGGCCGGCCGCCGTTTCGGCAATGCCCTGGCTGAGCTGGGCACCAAGACCGCCCACGAGCGCACCACCCGCCTGAGCCGTGACGGCGACGGTTTCCGCATCAACGGGCGCAAGTTCTATTCCACAGGCGCCATCTATGCCCAGCGCATTCCAACCTCGGTCGTGGATGAACAAGGTATACAACAATTGGCCTTCGTCCCGGCCGACAGCCAGGGGCTGCAGGTGATCGACGACTGGAGCGGCTTCGGCCAGCGCACCACCGGCAGCGGTTCGGTGGTGTTCGATAACGTGTACGTCAGCGCAGCCGACGTGGTGCCGTTCCAAAGCGCCTTCGAGCGCCCTACCCCGGTCGGCCCGCTGGCGCAGATCCTCCATGCCGCCATCGACACCGGTATTGCCCGCGCCGCCTATGAAGACGCCCTGCACTTCGTGCGCACCCGCAGCCGTCCGTGGGTCGACTCCGGCCTGGACAAGGCCACGGATGACCCGCTGACACTGAAAAGCTTCGGCCATCTGGCGGTCCGCTTGCATGCGGCCGAAGCCCTGCTGGAGCGCGCAGGCGAATACCTCGACCGCGCCCGCGACGACAGCACTGCCGACAACGTGGCCGCCGCCTCCATTGCCGTGGCCGAAGCACGCGCCATCAGCACCGAAATTTCCCTCACCGCCGGTACCACCCTGTTCGAACTGGGCGGCAGCCAGGCAACATTGGCCGAACACAACCTCGACCGCCACTGGCGCAACGCTCGCGTGCACACCCTGCACGACCCGGTGCGCTGGAAGTACCACGCCATCGGCAACTACTACCTCAACGATGCCAACCCGCCACGCCGGGGGACCATCTGATGGCCAAGCAGATTCTGCTCAATGCCTTCAACATGAACTGCATCGGGCACATCAACCACGGTCTGTGGACCCACCCACGGGACACTTCAACCCAGTACAAGACCCTGGACTATTGGACCAACCTGGCACGCCTGCTGGAGCGCGGCCTGTTCGACGGGCTTTTCATTGCCGACATCGTCGGCACCTACGACATCTACGGCCAGTCACTGGACGTCACCCTCAAGGAGTCGATCCAGCTGCCTGTCAACGACCCGCTGCTGCTGGTCTCCGCCATGGCTGCAGTCACTCGTCACCTGGGTTTTGGCCTTACCGCCAACCTCACCTACGAGGCGCCGTACCTGTTCGCCCGGCGACTTTCCACACTCGACCACCTGAGCAATGGCCGGGTGGGCTGGAACATTGTCACCGGCTACCTCGACAGCGCTGCCCGGGCCATGGGCCTGGCGCAGCAACCGGCGCATGATCGCCGCTACGACCAGGCCGATGAATACCTGCAGGTGTTGTACAAGCTGCTGGAAGGCAGCTGGGCCGATGACGCAGTGGTCGCCGACCGCGAGCATCGCGTCTATGCCACGCCCGACAAGGTGCGCAAGGTTCAGCACCAGGGCGAGTTCTACAAGGTCGAAGGCTACCACCTGTGCGAGCCCTCACCGCAGCGCACCCCGGTGCTGTTCCAGGCTGGCAGCTCTGCGCGTGGCTTGGCCTTCGCCGGCAACCATGCCGAATGCGTGTTCATCAGTGGCCAAGACAAGGCAGCCACCCGCGCCCAGGTCGACAAGGTTCGCGCGGCCGCCCAGGCCGCCGGCCGCGACCCGCAGGCAGTCAAAGTGTTCATGGGCATCACGGTGATCGTCGCGGCCACCGAGCAACTGGCCCAGGCCAAACATGCCGAGTACCTGCGCCACGCCAGCGCCGAAGCGGGCGTCGCGCACTTCGCCGCGTCCACTGGCATCGACTTCGCCGCCTATGAACTGGACCAACCCATTGCCTTCAGCCAGGGCAACGCCATCCAGTCAGCCACACGCCAGTTGCAAGACAACGCCTGGACCCGCCGGCGCCTGTTGCAGCAACACGCCCTGGGCGGCCGCTACGTAACCCTGGTCGGCGCGCCTGAACAGGTGGCCGAGCAGTTGATCGCGTGGATCGATGAAAGCGGCCTGGACGGTTTCAACCTGACCCGCACCGTCACCCCGGAAAGCTTCGAGGACTTCGTCGAGCTGGTCATCCCGCAACTTCAGCTGCGTGGCCGCTACAAGACGGCCTACACCGAAGGCACCCTGCGCGAAAAACTGTTCCATACCGACCACCCGCACTTACCCGCCGACCACCCTGGCTCGGCTTACCGCTTTACCCCTACCCCGACTGGAGCCCTGCACCATGCTTGAGAAACTGTTCCGGCCCGTCGCGGCCATTGCCATCACCCTCGGCCTGTGCGCCGGTGCCCTTGCTGCCGAGCCGTTGAAGATCGGCACCACCTCGGCCTTTGCCATTCCGCTGGAAGCCGCGGTGGAAGAAGCCCACAAGCGAGGCCTGGAAGTGAAGCTGATCGAGTTCAGCGACTGGATTGCGCCCAATGTCAGCCTCAACAGCGGCGACATCGACGTGAACTACTTCCAGCACATCCCGTTCCTGGAAAACGCCAAGGCTGCTGCAGGCTTCAACCTTGTGCCTTACGCCCCGGGCATCATCAACAACGTTGGCCTGTACTCGAAAAAGTACAAAAGCTTTGCCGAGCTGCCTGAAGGCGCCAGCGTGGCCATCGCCAACGACCCGATCAACAGCGGCCGTGGCCTACTGCTGCTGGCCAAGGCCGGGTTGATCACCCTGAAGCCCGGCGTGGGCTACAAGGCCACCGAGGATGACATCCTCGCCAACCCGAAAAAGCTGAAGATCCTTCAGGTCGAGGCGGTGCAACTGGTACGCGCCTACGACGACGCCGACCTGGTGCAGGGTTACCCGGCCTACATCCGCCTGGCCAACACCTTCGATGCCACCTCGGCGTTGCTGTTCGATGGGCTGGAAAACAAGGAATACGTGATCCAGTTCGTCATTCGCCCGCAAAGCAAGGACGACCCACGCCTAGCCAAGTTCGTCGACATCTACCAGCATTCGCCAGTGGTGCGCGCTGCGTTGAACAAAGCTCACGGCAAGCTCTACCAAGCCGGCTGGGAAGGCTGACATGAGCCAGGCCAGCGCGCTCAGGGCGCCTACACCCCAAGCACTGCCGCCATTGGCCAGGGAACAGGCCCTGCGCCCCGAGGTCAATGAAGCCCACGTGCGCTTCATCGGCCTGGGCAAGACCTACCCGGGCCAGGCGCAACCGGCCTTGCAAGGCATCGACTTGAACATCCGCCATGGCGAGATCTTCGGCATCATCGGCCGCAGCGGCGCCGGTAAGTCATCACTGCTGCGCACCATCAACCGCCTGGAGCAACCCAGCCAGGGCCGCGTATTGATCGACCAGGTGGATATCGCGCCTTTCGATGAGGACCAGCTTGTGGCCCTGCGCCGGCGCATCGGCATGATCTTCCAGCACTTCAACCTGATGTCGGCCAAGACCGTGTGGCAGAACGTCGAGTTGCCGTTGAAAGTCGCCGGCGTGGCAAAAGCCGAACGCCAGCGCAAGGTGCGCGAGTTGCTGGAACTGGTCGGCCTGCAGGAAAAACATCACGTGTACCCGGCGCAACTGTCCGGCGGGCAGAAACAGCGCGTGGGCATTGCCCGGGCACTGGTGCACACCCCCGAGATCCTGCTGTGCGACGAGGCCACCTCGGCGCTGGACCCGGAAACCACCGCCTCGATCCTGGAGCTGCTGCGCGATATCAACCAGCGCCTGGGGCTGACCATCGTGCTGATCACCCACGAAATGGCGGTGATTCGCGACATCTGCCACCGGGTTGTGGTGCTGGAACGCGGCGCAGTGGTCGAGCAGGGCGAGGCCTGGCGGGTGTTTGGTTCACCTCGTCACGAGGTTACCCGCACCCTGCTCGCCCCTTTGCAGGCCAAGCTACCCGCCGCACTGCAAGCCAGCCTCCAGGCCCACCCGGCGGGCGGCAACAGCGCCGTAGTGCTGAAACTGACGGTGCTTGGCGAGCCAGAGCTGTCTGCCCTGTTCAACGACCTGGGCGGGCGTGTGCGTCTGCTGCAGGGCGGCGTGGAAACCATCGGCGAACATGCCTTGGGGCAACTCATCCTCTCGGTGCAACACTCGCCGCACGACCCCCATCAATTGCTGGAACGTGCCCGCCGTTGGGCCGAGGACGTGGAGGTATTGGGCCATGTGGTTTGATCGCCTGCTGGAAGGCTTGCTTGATACGCTGCTGATGGTTGGGGTTTCGTCACTGATCGCCCTGCTGGTGGGTGTACCCATGGCGGTGCTGCTGGTCACCAGCGACAAGGGTGGGATCTTCGAGGCGCGGCTGCTGAACCGGGTGCTGGGTGCCTTCGTCAACCTGTTCCGCTCGATTCCGTTTCTGATCCTGATGGTTGCGCTGATTCCTTTCACCCGCCTGGTGGTGGGTACCACTTATGGTGTGTGGGCGGCAGTGGTGCCGCTGACCATTGCCGCCACACCGTTCTTTGCGCGGATTGCCGAGGTCAGCCTGCGTGAGGTCGACCATGGTCTGGTGGAAGCCGCACAGGCCATGGGCTGCCAGCGCTGGCACATCGTCTGGCATGTACTGTTGCCCGAGGCGCTGCCGGGGATCGTCGGGGGCTTCACCATTACCTTGGTGACCTTGATCAACTCCTCGGCGATGGCCGGGGCGATTGGTGCCGGCGGGCTGGGGGATATCGCCTATCGGTATGGCTACCAGCGTTTCGACAGCCAGATCATGCTGACCGTGATCGCCATGCTGATAGCGTTAGTGGCGTTGATCCAGCTGGGCGGGGACCGACTGGCGAAGGGTTTGAACAAGCGCTGAAATCCAGGGCTGCTTTGCAGCCCGCTCTCAATCCCAGCGAAGATCCTCAGCCGGCACTGGCCGCCCGAACCAGTACCCTTGACCCAACTCGCACTCCTCCTGCAACAGGAAGCTGGCCTGTTCCGCCTGCTCGATACCCTCGGCATGCACCTGCATACCCATGCTACGGGCCAAGGCGATGATCACCCGCACAATGGCGATGTCGTCGTCATCCACTGGCAACCCAGCCACAAACCCTTGGTCGATTTTCAGTTTCTGCACCGGCAAACGCTTGAGCCGCAGCAGTGACGAATACCCCGTGCCAAAGTCGTCGATGGCCAGGGTCACCCCCAGTTCGCGCAAGCGGTGCAGTTGCTCCAGCGCTACCTCAGGGTCGTCCATCACCGCGCTTTCGGTGACTTCCAGCTCCAGCAAGGCCGGGGCCAGGCCGCTGTCGTGCAGCACTTGGGCTACCTCCTGATACAGCTCGTGCTGGCCAAACAGGCGACTGGAGATGTTCACCCCCACAAATGCCAGCTGCCGGCCTTCCGCTTGCCACTGCACCATTTGCCGACAGGCCTGTTGCAGCACCCAGGTATCGATCTCGGCAATCAGGCCGGTGCGTTCGGCAATCGGGATGAACTCGCTCGGCGGTACCAGGCCGCGCCCGGGGTGGTGCCAGCGCACCAACGCCTCGACCCCGACCTGCCGGCCCGTCGCCAAGTCGTGTACCGGCTGAAAGTATACCCGCAGTTCATCCTGCTCCAGGGCCCGACGCAATTCGGCGGCGGTCTCGACCCGATGCTGGGCGTGGGCGGTCAGCTCTTCGGTGTACAGCGCATAACAGGCCCGACCGTTGCTTTTGGCCTTGTACAACGCCGAGTCGGCATTGCGCAGCAACTGCTCGGCACTCAAGGCATCGCTGGGGAACAGGCTGATTCCGACGCTGGCGCTGATGAACAGACGATTGCCCTCGAACTGAAACGGCTCACGCATGCGCTCGATGATGCACTGCGCCAGCTTGCCCGCCTGGCCAACCTGCTGGCAGTTCTCGGCCAGCACGCCGAACTCGTCGCCGCCCAGACGCGCCAGGGTCATGCCGTTACCCAACACCTCTCCCAGACGCTCGCCTACCAGCTTCAGCAACTGGTCGCCAATGGTATGGCCCAGGCCGTCGTTTATGCTCTGGAAATGATCCAGGTCCAGCAGCAACAGGGCGCAACCGCGCTTGTTGGCCTGCGCCGCCGCCAATGCCTGCTCCACCCGGTCGTTAAACAGCAGGCGGTTGGGCAGGCCGGTCAGCGGGTCGTGGTGGGCGAGGTAGGCAAGCTCTTGTTCCGAATGCTTGATGGCGCTGATATCACTGAACACCGCCACGTAATGGCTGAGCTCACCTTCGTCATCACGAATGGCGCAAATGGTCTGCCACTGCGGGTAGATTTCCCCGCTTTTGCGCCGGTTCCAGATTTCACCACTCCACTCGCCCTTCTCGGCCAGGGTGGCAAAAATTTCCTGGTAGAAGGCCAGGCCATGGCGGCCCGACTTGAACTTGCTCGGGCGCTGGCCGATGACCTCATCCTGCTGGTAGCCGGTGATGCGCATGAAGGCACGATTGACGTGCACGATCAGGCCTTGGCGGTCGGTCACCAGCACACCCTCGAGGGTACTGTCGAACACCGCGGCAGCCATGCGCAGCCGTTCACGGTCTTCGCAACGCAAACGCGCGCCATGGCCGATGAAATTGAGCAGGCGCACACGCGACACGTAGATCAGCAAGGCACTGAGCAGCACCCAGAGCACCACGTTGATCTGCCGCCCCACAGTCAGTGCCAAGGGGTCGTCAGTCATGCTGTGCAGCATCACCTCCGCCAGCGCAAGCCAGAGGATCGAGAGCACCACATACAGCGCAGCCATGCGCAAGGCGTCGCGAACGGAAACAGACATGTCGGGTGGGAAAGGCCATCAAAAAGGAGCGGGCATTATAAAGGCTGAAACATGTCGTGACCTCCTATCTCAACGGTTGACTGGTTTTATTTCCCCGCCAAGGGATAATCAGCCCTTCCCCCCGCATTTCGAGGGTATTTGCACCTATGTGGTATAACGGCCTGCTCGACCTGTCGGCCTGGCAACTGGTCGGCATCACTCTGTTGATGACCCACGTGACCATTGTCAGCGTCACGGTCTACCTGCATCGCTACTCCGCGCACCGGGCCCTGGAGCTCAACGGCGCGCTCAAGCACTTCTTCCGCTTCTGGCTGTGGCTGACCACGGCGCAGAACACCCGCGAGTGGACCGCCGTCCACCGCAAGCACCACGCCAAGTGCGAAACCCCCGACGACCCGCACAGCCCGGTGTACAAGGGCCTGGGCACAGTGCTGCGCAAAGGTGCCGAACTGTACCGTGAAGAGGCGCGCAACCCCGAAACCCTGCGCATCTATGGCAAGAATTGCCCGGATGACTGGATCGAGCGCAACCTGTACTCGCGTTACAAACTGGGCGGTATCGCACTGATGGCGGTAATCGACCTGCTGCTGTTTGGCACCATAGGCATCACCATATGGGCGGTGCAGATGATGTGGATTCCGTTCTGGGCCGCTGGGGTGGTCAACGGCCTGGGCCATGCCCTGGGCTATCGCAACTTCGAATGCCGCGACGCCGCCACCAACCTGGTGCCCTGGGGCATCGTCATCGGCGGTGAAGAACTGCACAACAACCACCACACCTACCCCAACTCGGCCAAGCTCTCGGTCAAACGCTGGGAGTTCGACATGGGCTGGGCGTGGATCCGCCTGTTCTGCCTGCTGCGTCTGGCCAAGGTGCAGCGCGTGGCGCCCATCGCCCACCGGGTGGCCGGCAAGGCCAACCTGGACATGGACACCGCCATGGCCATCCTCAACAACCGCTTCCAGATCATGGCCCAGTACCGCAAGCTGGTGATCGGCCCGCTGGTGAAACAGGAACTGGCCCGTGTCGATGCCTCGGTGCGCCACCGCTTCCGCCGTGCCAAACGGCTGCTCTCGCGCGAAACCAGCCTGCTGGAAGACCGCCACCACGTGCGCATCGAGTCCATGCTCGCGCACAGCCAGGCACTGAAAACCATCTACGAAAAGCGCCTGGCCCTGCAGCAGATCTGGGCACGCACCAGTGCCAACGGCCACGACATGCTGGCGGCCATGAAAGACTGGGTACACGAGGCCGAAACCAGCGGCATCCAGGCACTGCGCGACTTCGCGGCGCAACTCAAGACTTACTCGCTGCGCCCGACCGGCGCCTGACCGCCGTTGATCGGCACGCCCCGCAACGGGGCGTGCCGTTCGGAACTTCACCCCCGCCTCTCCACTCGAATCCGGAATATCGCCTGCGTGGCGGGCCGGATGTTGGCCGCACGCTTTCACGTTGAGACCTGCTCCGTGCACATGGCCAAGAACATTCCAACGATTTTCCCCGGCACCCCTCCTCCCGAAGCTGCCCAGACTTTACTGGCGTTGCTCCACGCCCAAGGTGAGGTTGCCCGCCTGAGTGAGCGTGATCAGCTGTTCAGCTCGTTGCTCGACAGCGTCAACGCAGTGCTTTGGGCCTTCGACTGGGAAACCCGTCAGGTGCTGTACGTGAGCCCAGCCTACGAGCGCATCTTCGGCCGCCCGGTCAGCCTGGTGCTGGCTGACTACAACGAATGGCGTGACAGCATCTACCCCGACGACCTCGAGTTCGCCGAACGTAGCCTGGCCCAGGTACTGCTCAAGGGCGCGGTGGAAGACCGCGAGTACCGCATCCTCAATGCCGACGGGCAACTGCGCTGGCTGAGCGACAAGTGCTACATCAACCAGCAGCACGATGGCGAGCGGGTAATCATTGTCGGTATCGCCGAAGACATCACCGAGAAGAAGCAGCTTGAAGGCGAACTGCAGCGCCTGGCCACCACCGATGTGCTGACCCAGAGCAGTAACCGCAGGCACTTTTTCGAATGTGCTCAGCAAGCCTTCGACAGTGCACGCGAGGACGGTACACCGCTGGCTTTCCTGCTGTTGGATATCGACGACTTCAAACGCATCAATGACAGCTATGGCCACCAGGAAGGCGACCAGGTGCTGCAGCACATCGCCGACAGCGGCAAGGCCGTGCTACGCCGGGGCGACCTGTTCGGACGCATTGGCGGCGAAGAATTTGCGGCGGTGTTTCCGGGCTGCAACGCCCAGGTCGCGAAGCAGATTGCCGAGCGCTTGCAGCGGCAGATTCAGCACTTGAGCTTCAGCCATGGCCAGCAGACGTACGGGGTGACGGTGAGCCAGGGGCTGACCGAGCTGACCGTTGAGGATGTGGCGCTGGACAGCCTGTATGCGCGGGCCGATGCGGCAATGTACCAGGCCAAGCGGCAGGGCAAGAACCAGATAGTCCGCGGCTGATCAGGCGGCAAGGGCACCGGCTTTGGCCGGTATTCACGGGCCCGGCGCCACACCTGTGGCAGCGGGCAAGCCCGCGAAGGGCCGCAATGCAGCCCCCGAATCTCAGCTGGAAACCTCGGCCCCAGCTACCGGCGGTTCTTCCTGCGGCTTTACTTCCGGGTTCTCCACTTTGCGCAACCGCCTCAGCTCCGGCAGGCCAAGCTTGAGCAGGCGCGCAGTCTTGCCGCTCGCCACTTTCTCCAGCCCCTGCCCAGCCGGCAGCCGCGACAACTGCCCAGCCAGGTTCATGGCCAGGATCTCCCGCGAGTAAACGCCACCGCCCAACTGGTAGATCGCAGCGATCAACTCGCGCAGTGCCAGCGGCAAACGCCAGCGAGTACGCAGCGCCGAACCGAACGCCGCACCAAACTCTTCCAGCGATTGCTGCACATTGCGCTCGTCCAGGTCTCCCCCGGCCAACCGCCACTCCTGCAGGCAGCGCAACACCGCCAGGTCGCCCAGGCAATGCAGCAAGCCCGCGCAATAACAACGGCCCTCGTCCAGTTCGAGCATGCGCGCCAAGGTGCGGCCATATTCGGCAGTGTGCAGTGACAGGTCCCAGTAACGGGCTGCGTGCTCTGCCAACAGTGGGTCGCTGAGGCGTGCGCTGCGCTTGAGGGTCATGCCCAGGATCAGGTTCATGCTTTGGGTACTGCCAAGCTTGTTCAGGGCCTGCAGCAACGTCTGCACCGGCGCTTCACGATGCAATGCCGCACTATTGGCGGCAGCGATCAGCACCGCCGTCACCTGCGGGTCGTTACGCACCTCCTCTTCGAGCACCCTGAGGTTCAGGCCCTGGGGGTTCAGCGCTCGATTGATCGCTACCTGCACATCGGCCAGCAGCGGCCCGCCATCGGCGGTAGCGCGGCGCTGCTCAAGGTAGGCTGGCAGGCTGGCTCCCGCCTGCAACGCCGGTACCGGGCAGGCAATCTCCTCGCCAACGGCCAGCAGCAACTCTTGCAGCCGCTTGCGCAGGTTATCCAGGTTCAGTGGCTTGCTCAGGTAAGCCGTGGGGTGCAGGGGCAGCGCTTCGCGCACACTGGCGCTGTCATTGCGGTTACTCATGAGAATGAACGGCACCCCTGGCCCTTTGGCGCGCACCTTGCGCAGCAGGTCGAGGCCGTCGACACCGGCCAGCTCGCGGGCAGCGATGATCAGGTCCGGCTTGCTGGACAGGGCACTGAGCGCCTGCGCGCCGTCAGCGCATACTTGCAGGCGGGCGTCACAGCGCACGCTGAGCAGCATCTCGCTGAGCATGTCCCGTACCCAAGGATCGCCTTCGACAATCAGTACGCTTGGTGGGGTGGGGGCTGCAGCGCTCATCACCAACTACTCCTGAATACCCTGACACACAGTCCGTCGCAGCTTCCAAAGCCAATCCTCCGATAACCATAGCGCCACATGGCTTATCTGGGCATAAAAAAACCCGCCTAGGCGGGTTTTTTCTGAAGCGCGTCACATCAGGCGATTTCAGCGAAGCACTCTTCGATGATGGCCAGGCCTTTGTCCAGCAGTGCGTCTTCGGCGGTCAGCGGAACCAGGATACGCAGGACGTTGCCGTAGGTGCCGCAAGACAGCAGGATCAGACCCTTTTCACGAGCCTTGGCGACAACCTGGCCAACAGCAGCAGCGTTCGGGGTGTGAGTGCCTTTCTCGAAGACTTCGACGGCGATCATCGAGCCCAGACCACGGACGTCGCCGATGATCGGGTACTTCTTCTGGATTTCGCGCAGGCCGGCGGTCAGGCGCTCACCCACAGCCTTGCTGCGGTCCAGCAGTTTTTCTTCTTCGAACACTTCGATCACGGCCAGGGCCGCGGCGCAAGCGATCGGCGAACCCGCGTAGGTACCGCCCAGGCCGCCAGGCGCGATGGCGTCCATGTATTCGGCCTTGCCGCACACACCGGCCAGCGGGAAGCCGCCAGCGATGGATTTGGCGAAGGTGGTCAGGTCAGGCGCAACGCCCATCTGTTCCATGGCGAAGAAGGTGCCGGTACGGCCAGCGCCAGTTTGTACTTCGTCGGCGATCAGCAGGATGCCGTGCTGGTCGCACAGGGCGCGCAGGCGTTTCATCAGCTCTTTCGGCGCTGGCAGGAAGCCGCCTTCGCCTTGTACTGGCTCGAGGATGATCGCGGCGATGTCGCGCGGCTCGGCGTCGTTCTTGAAGATGCGCTCGACCGAGGCGATGGCGTCGTCAACGCTGATACCGTGCAGTTCGCTCGGGAACAGGGCGCGGAAGATGCCGCCTGGCATCAGGCCCATGCCAGCGGAGTACGGCACGACCTTGCCGGTCAGGCCCAGGGTCATCATGGTACGGCCGTGATAACCGCCGGTGAAGGCGATGACGCCAGCGCGGCCAGTGGCAGCACGGGCGATCTTGACGGCGTTTTCAACGGCTTCGGAGCCGGTGGTGACCAGCAGGGTCTTCTTGTCGAAGTCGCCTGGGACCAGCTTGTTGATCTTCTCGCACAGCTCTACGTAGGGCTCGTAAGCCAGCACCTGGAAGCAGGTGTGGCTGACCTTGGTCAGCTGCTCTTGCACGGCTGCAACCACTTTCGGGTGCAGGTGGCCGGTGTTCAGTACTGCGATGCCGCCGGCGAAGTCGATCAGTTCGCGGCCTTCAACGTCGATCACGGTCGAGTTCTTCGCGGTGTCGACGAAGATCGGGTGGATCTGGCCGACGCCACGTGGGACGGCAGCTACACGACGTTGCATCAAGGATTCGTTGGTTTTGCTCATAATGCCCTCATTGCGCCGACAGGAATGGCGCTTTTATTCGGGGGCGGCTGGGAGTGCTCGCGAACAGTATTCGTTGATCGACTGTCGTGAACGCCCTGGCCACCAGGTACTGCAATGTAAAAAAGGCCAGCGAGACGTCGCTCTCGCGCCCCGCTGGCAGAGGTAAAGCCTTTACCGTGCTATCAGACGCTGATGCACAGGTATTTGATTTCGAGGTAGTCCTCGATACCGTACTTGGAACCTTCGCGGCCCAGGCCCGAAGCCTTGATACCACCGAACGGCGCCACTTCGTTGGAGATCAGGCCGGTGTTGATACCCACCATGCCGTACTCCAGGGCTTCGGCGACACGGAACACACGGCTCATGTCACGGGCGTAGAAGTACGAGGCCAGGCCGAACTCGGTGTCGTTGGACATGGCGATGACTTCGGCTTCGTCTTTGAAGCGGAACAGCGGCGCCAGTGGGCCGAACGTCTCTTCCTTGGCGACAGCAGCGGTCTTCGGTACGTCAACCAGGATGGTCGGCTCGAAGAAGTTGCCTTCGATCAGCTTGCCACCGGACAGCACTTTGGCGCCTTTGCTGACGGCATCCTCGATGTGTTCCTGGACCTTGGCGACAGCCTTGCCATCGATCAGCGGGCCAGTGGTGGTGCCTTCTTCCAGGCCGTTACCGATCTTCAGCTTGGCAACTGCAGCGGCCAGCTTCTGGGCGAACGCGTCGTAGACGCCGTCCTGCACGTAGATACGGTTGGCGCAGACGCAGGTCTGGCCGTTGTTACGGTACTTGGAGATGATCGCGCCCTCGACCGCCTTGTCCAGGTCGGCGTCGTCGAACACGATGAACGGGGCGTTGCCACCCAGCTCCAGGGAAACCTTCTTGATGTCCTTGGCGCATTCTTCCATCAGCTGGCGACCGATTTCGGTCGAGCCGGTGAAGGACAGCTTGCGTACCAGGGAGTTGGCGGTCAGTTCGCCGCCAACTTCGCCGGCGCTGCCGGTAACCACACTCAGCACGCCAGCCGGGATGCCGGCACGGTGGGCCAGCTCGACCAGCGCCAGAGCGGAGTATGGGGTTTGCGAAGCCGGCTTGAGGACCATGGTGCAGCCAGCGGCCAGGGCCGGGCCGGCTTTACGGGTGATCATGGCGGCCGGGAAGTTCCACGGAGTGATGGCCGCGGTAACGCCGATTGGCTGCTTGATGACAATCAGGCGCTTGTCTGGCTGGTGGCCCGGGATGGTGTCACCGTAGATGCGCTTGGCTTCTTCGGCGAACCACTCGATGAACGAGGCCGCGTAGGCGATTTCGCCCTTGGCTTCGGCCAGCGGCTTGCCCTGTTCGGTGGTCATCAGGCGAGCCAGGTCGTCCTGGTTCTCGATCATCAGTTCGAACCAGCGACGCAGCTTGGCCGAGCGCTCTTTCGCAGTCAGGGCACGCCAGGCCGGCAGGGCCTTGTCGGCAGCTTCGATGGCGCGGCGGGTTTCCGCGGTGCCCATCTTCGGCACGGTACCGATGGCTTCGCCGGTGGCCGGGTTGGTCACCTTGATGGTCTGGCCGTTGTCCGCATCCAGCCACTCACCATTGATATAGGCTTGCTGGCGGAACAACTGAGCGTCTTTGAGCTGCATGTCGGCTTCCCGAATTGTTGATTGTTGAAAAGCGCCCAAGGCAGGGCATCGAGCGTTTGAAATCTCAAACGAATGCTAAGCGGCTGCTGGGGTGTTGGACAATAGGCTGTTCGAAAAAAAGAACGAATGGTTGAACAGCCCATCTGAAATCGCCCGCAGAATGGCCGCTAAAGGGTAGACGATGCTGTGGCCGGACTCGGGGCGACGCCAAAAATCGTTTCACTGCTTGTCACGGCCGATGTTCAACACACCCTGGTGGTGGGCTGAAACGATGATGCTGTCGCCATCGGCAGCGTAGTCGACGGCATTGACGCGGGTCCAGTTACGGCCGGTTCCACCCTGGCCGACAGTTTGATCGGCATTGTCGTGTATCCGGCCCCGGGGATCTGCACAGCCAACACGGTAAAAACAGCTACAGATCAAGGCGATGGACGTCAACGATACAGATGGGTATCATGCGTGCGCGTTGCACTCGTAGCTCAGCTGGATAGAGTACTGCCCTCCGAAGGCAGGGGTCGTGGGTTCGAATCCCGCCGAGTGCGCCATCTTCTTTCCCTTGTGTCACAAGGGGTTAGCGCTTCTGACAGAAACCTGTCCTAGTCCTGAAAGTCGTTTTTGCCACAAATTTGCCACACTCAAGTGTGGTGGGGATGGTCGAAATGGCAACAATCAGGAATCGCGGCGAGTATCAGTGGGAAGCGCAAATTCGCCGTGAGGGCTATCCAGCCCAGCGCAAAACCTTCGAAACCAAAGCCGACGCCCAAGCCTGGGCACGTATGATCGAAAGCGAAATCGACCGGGGCATCTTCGTCTCTCGGGTCGAGGCTGAACGTACCGCCTTTCATCAACTCATCGATCGCTATATCTCCGAGGTCGCCCCGAAGCACAAAGGTGCGTACTCGGAAATCAAACGACTCGAAGCGCTCAAGCGTCACCCGCTGGCAACGCGCATCGTCGCGACCCTCACCTCTTCAGATTTTGCCCGGTACCGCGATGAGCGCCTGAAGATCCGCAAGGGCAATACGGTGAAGCGTGAGCTGGCTTTGTTCCAGTGCGTGATTGAGGTCGCCCGCCGCGAGTGGGGTATTCATCTTGCGGAGAACCCGGTGAGGATGGTTAGCCGCCCAAGCTACAACGACGAACGCTCACGGCGGCTCGATCCGGTTGAAGAGCAATACATTCTCAGCGCGTTGGAGCTGTGCGAGCGTCGTGCGGACGGCACCTATGCTGATGCCTCTCACAATCCTTGGATACGCCCCATCGTCCAAATGGCGATTGAAACGGCCATGCGCCGTGGCGAGATTTTCGAGCTGCGTTGGAGGCACGTGAACCTGGACCGCCGGACCGCTCATTTTGCCAGCGACCAAGAATGGATTGCCGAGGACGATTCCGCTCTCACCCAATGCGATCCAACTGCTGAGAGGACTACCACGGTCCCTGTGCGGTCGAGTATTCCCAACCACCGCTGATGCTCTCAAAAAAGCTTTTGTGCGGGGGCTGGAGCGCGCGCGGTCAAAGTACTTGGCTGACTGCGAGCAGGCATGTGTGGCGCCTCAGGAGGACTTTCTGCTCGACCTGCGCTTCCACGATCTACGACATGAAGCTACATGCAGGCTCGCGACCAAGCTGCCGAACCTGATCGACATAGGCGACCGGGTTAACGTGTTGTACCGCCCTGAAGCGCCCGCTACGACCGCACTCATCGATGACCGAGGCGCGCTGTGGGGCGCGAGCCTGCTGGCCGGTCTGTTCGCTTGCGTATTCGCGTTGGGAGGTAGCCGCTACCACCTGGCCGCATGGATTTACCGACGCCGGATGGCGCAACCAGTTAAAATGGTTTGCGACCACCGCCGGCCTTTGGGTAGTGCGCCTCAATCAATGCCACCAATCAGCTCCACGGCAGCATCTGCTCCATCTCGACCATGAAACGCTCGCGAAGGGTTTGCTTGCGCTTACCGGCGTTACTCGAAATCGGAAAAGCTCATCTGACTCATGAGACGGAGGGCTTGTAGAGGGCAGTGGACGGAGGGCTATTTCAGCACAGGTCAGACGGCCTGTGCTGACTTGATTGGAGAATCCCTAAGCTTCAACGATATACATAATGGAAAATGGTTAGAGCAATGAGCAGTACCATTTGGATGGCTAACATGCTCACCAATAATCGTCTCATGTTGGGCGGAAAACGTTTAACTTCATTTAAGTCAATCAAGCCTCTGCGCAAAAAGATTGACGGTATCGCCAGCACCAAAGAGATCGACCCCGTGCGCATGACTTTGCCCAGTAAGCCTGCATGCTGGAATATTTTTTTATTGCCGGCCACGTACGTACAGTTCGGGAGTAACGACTCAAAGTGCTCAGTGTATTTATGTGCGATGTAACACAGCACGATCATAGACAGAACTATGGGCGCAAGGATCAACAGCGCAATCAATCCAGGGTCAACTGCATTCACTCCGATACCTCACGATATAAAAAATCACCCACCATCTCACCTCCCCAGCTCCCGATGTCTCCGAAGATTTTACCGCCAACTGCACCGCCTACCACAGCACAAACCAGCGCTCCAGGGCCGCCTGTAGTAACCCCCAGAACGACTACACAAGCACCAGCTCCTGCCATACCTCCCGCATACCCACCGAGGCTGCCACCTCCCAGGCCACCTATCAACGCCGAGCTTTCAACATATTTGGCGCGGCGGCACTGGTCCTCCCGGCCCATTGTGCAGGCTTTATGAATCGACAAGCCTGTGGCAGCCACATCCAGCGCAGTACCGATATACGTGCCTTTCTTGACCAAATTCGACGCTTTGGCAACACCAGATACCTTGTCGGCATAACCGGCGATCTCGCCTGAGTGGAGGTAGCTGCGGGTCGAGATGCCCAATGCCTGCTTGACCTTTCCTTGGTTACGTAACCCTGAACCGTACGCGGCGAAGTTTCCCAGCTGCTTTTCGAGCTTCATGAACAAAGCGGTGCGCTTGGCATAAAACGCGTCGCGGGCACTCAAGGTGCCAGAGCCGAGGTACTCGCGATGTAATTTCTCGATCTCCTCAAGTGTGTCCTTGATATTTTGCAGATGCCTGCTCCAGCCTTCACCGACTGCACCAACTCCCATTGAAGCGTTGGCAAGAACGCTTTGCAGCAAGTCGAAGTGCTCCAGGAAAAAATCATCCGCGTCCACCCCACTTGTAAGCAAGCCAGCGTGCACCTGAGCAGCCTTGGCCATGAGGAAAGCTTCGTGGCTGGTGCAAGAGGGTGTATCGGGGTCGCCGACGATCACCAGCTCCCCGCCCATAACCACACTGTTGGCAATGTGCGCATTCAGAACATCGAATTTGCCCTGAGCATGCCCCGATACCGGTGTGGGCCTGAGCCCGGGGCTTTTTCGTTTGTGCGGCATGTCACCTTTCTGGTACTCCCGTGCCACGGGTCATTGATGTTAGCGTGGGCGTCTTCCCGTTCTCCGAACGGGTAACCCATAACAATGATTGGCGAAGGAATGCGCACAACCATGCAGTTGAAAAAACTCACCGCGACCACCCTGTTGCTGGCCAGCATCGGCCTGTTCACCCAGCCTGCCCAGGCCAACCTCACCCAGCAGCAGTCCGCAGCCATCGTCAAAGCCTTCGACGGCAGCGACCCAAGCGACTTCAAGCAATTCCTCGGCAAGCTCAAAAGCAGCGACCTGGGCAAGGCCGACAACCTCGAGGCAACCGTCGACGCCTACCTGGCCAACAAGCCATTGGCCGCCGAGCAACAAGACGAGATCAACCGCCTGCTCGGCCTGTATACCCGCATCAAGTATGGCAAAGCCGCTACCGAAACCCTGCGCGAACTGGTAGCCATCCCCACCTTCAATGTCGAGGGTACACCGCAGCACGAAAACCCTGAATTCCTCAAGATCGCCGACAGGATCAAGGCCTTGGCCGACCGCTTCGGCCTGGCCTTCCGCAACATCGACAACCGGGTGTACGAGATCTCGCTGGGCAGCGGGAAGGAAGTGATCGGCATCCATGCCCACGCTGACGTCGTGCCGGTCAACCCGGACAACTGGAAGCTGGCCGACGGTACGCGCCTGGACCCGTTCAAGGTCACCCTGGTGGGTGACCGCATGTACGGCCGCGGCACTGAAGACGACAAGAACGGCATCGTGGTGGCGATGTACGCGCTGAAAGTGGCCAAGGACGAACACCTGCCGCTCGCCCGGCAGTTCAAGCTGCTGATCGACACCACCGAAGAAACCAGCGGTGATGCCATCCCCTACTACTTTGAGCGCAACCCTACGCCCGATTACAACCTGGCCCTCGACGGCGGCTACCCCGTAGTGATTGCCGAGAAAGGCTACGGCACGGTCATGGCCAGCTTCACCAAGCGCCCGGCCAGCGGCAAGGGCGCCGAGATCGTCAACCTGACCGGTGGCCTGGCCACCAACCAGATCCCGACAACTTCGGTTGCGACCCTGATTTCTGACAACCCGGCACAGCTGGCCAAGCACCTGCAGCAAGCCGGTGCCAGATATGTGAAGCAGCATGGAAGCGACTTCAGCATCGACGCCAAGGCCGACGGCAAGCAAGTCTTGCTCACCGTGACCGGTGTTTCCGCACACTCTTCGGAGCCGGAATCCGGTATCAACCCGGTGGCGCGTATGCTCGACTTCATCAATGGCCTCGGCCAGCAGGTGTCGCTCAAGCACAACCACTTTACCGACGCGGCCCGCTACGCTGCCGAAAACTGGGGCCTGGACTACCTGGGCAACACGCTCGGCGTGGCCTTCAAGGACCCGTTCATGGGCCCGCTGACGACCTCGCTGACTTATGTCGGGGTGGATGACAAAGGCTTGAAACTGGCGGTGAATCTGCGCATTCCCAAGGGGAAGCCGATCGCCACGATCAAGGACGAGCTGGCCGACAAACTGGGTAAATGGACCCGGCAAAGCAACACCTCGGTGGCGTTCGATTACAGCCTGGACGAGCCGATGTACCGCAACCCTGAAGGCGAATGGGTCAAGGCCCTGCTCGCTGTGGCCACCGAGAACCTGGGGATGAAGCATGAGTTCGGCACGTCCGCCGGTGCGACTTCGGTCCACGACCTGCCCAACGGCGTCCAGTTCGGCCTGGCTATGCCGGACGTGAAGTACACTGGGCACAACGACAACGAGTTCAAGACCGTGGAGCAGTTCATGCTGGACTTGCAGGTGGTGAGCGAAATGGTGGCGCGGATCGGGCAGATGCCGAAGCTTTGATGCGCAGTACCGGCCTCTTCGCGGCTTTAGCCGCGAAAAGGCCCCTACAAGCGAACAGTCATGACGTTTTTCAATCGCCTCCATGCCGTTTCCTGCATTGCCGTGCAGAGCGCCGTACCGGATGCTTTAGTTACTCCGAGACAGTGCTTTTTTCACCCGCAGAGGCCCGTATGAAGACCGTCGAACAAATCCTCAAGACCAAGTCCCAGCACCAGACCGTGTACACCATCGGCCCGGATGACTCGGTGCTCGACGCCCTGAAACTGCTGGCGGAGAAAAACATCGGTGCGCTGCCCGTGGTCGAGGGTAGCCAGGTAGTGGGTATCGTCAGCGAACGGGACTATGCGCGCAAGCTGGTACTCAAGGGGCGCTCATCCGCCGCCACCCCGGTGCGCGAAATCATGAGTGCACCGGTGGTCACCGTGGAGCCCAAGCAGAAGCTGGATGCCTGCATGAACCTGATGACCGATCGTCACCTGCGTCACCTGCCGGTGGTCGACAACGGCAAGCTGCTCGGCCTGCTGTCGATCGGTGACCTGGTCAAGGAAACCATCACTGAACAAGCCAGCCTGATTCAACAACTTGAGCAATACATCCGCGGCGAATGAAGCGCCTCAATGGTAGGCGCGCTCCAGTTCGTCCAGCTGATGGTCGAAGCTACGCAGGCGCGCCGACCAGGTGTACACCAGCACTTCCAGGTCACGGTTGAGCACTGCCGTATTGCCGTGGCCGCTGTGCGTGGGCTCGCCGAGGTCCAGCTGGTAGCGTTCGCGGGCCATCGCCTGGGCCACGCTGGACAGGTCGCGGGCGTTGGCCAGCCAGTGGTGATGGCGGTCATGGATTTCGCGGTCGAGCACCCGGCACTGGCGCTTCAGCGCATCCAGGCTCTGCTCCAGCGGAGTGCCCCTGAGCTCGCCCATGACCTCTTCGAAGGTACGCCCCGAATGCCAGTAGCTGCCCCAGAAATAACGGTCGAAGACCGTCTCGACGCGGCGTAGCGCAACCTTGGTGTTCCAGATGGTCAGCAACGTTCGCCCCTGCACCACTTCGCGCTTGTTCAGGCGCAACTGCTGCCAGGCGATCCATGTCAGCGCCACCAGTGCAACCGCTACAGTGACTGCGGCAGCGGCGTACAGGAAATGCACGGCCTGGTTCATCTGTTGCGTCTGTCTGATGCCATAGAAGTAACTGGCCGTCAGGGTGCCCAGGATCGTCACGGAACACCAGAAACCTGGTGCGTAGGGATCTTTCATCGCGCTATCCCCTTATTGTTTTCCTGAGCATAGCAACGGCCGATCACTCGTCAGGTGCCGCTCGGCGCTTTATTTTCGGGGGCGGCGCAACGCTTCGTTGAGTTGATCGAAGGGCACAGCCCAATCGGAATCTTCAATGATGCTGTCCTTGAGAAATGCCCGCTGAGAGTCGCTCCAGAACGGCGCATCCACCAGCTTGATTTCGTTCTTCAACGGGGAATGGCTGGTGATGAACTGATCGATACTCGTGGGATCGTCGGGCAAGCCCAGTTGCTTGAACAGGTCGGCAAAGGGATGGATCGGCGCTTCCATGGTTCCTCCTGAGCGCCAGGCAAGCCGTCCACGACGCCCGCCTGGCATTGGTTTGAAGACATCAGCACAGCTCGCGCACTTCGGCGTGCGGCACCAGTTTCATGTACTGCTCCATGCTCATGTGAATCAGGTGATCGTGGTCACCCGCCTCCAGGTAGACATCGCCTTGGCGGGTAAGACTCGGGTCGAGCAGCATTTTTATCTGGTAAGCATCGCCAAGGGCCGGCACGGCTCCGCGTTCGCAGTCATTGAACAGGCTCGGCAGACCGCTTTCACGGGTCAGATGCCAGGCCCCGGACATGCGCACCTTGGTCATGTCCAGGTGCCGGTTGGCCGGTAGCACGGCCATGATGTAGTTGCCATGACGGTCATCGAGCATCACCGACTTGGCGACCCGCTCGGCGGGCACGCCGGCCGTTCGGGCCGACTCCAGGCTGGTGGCCGAATGTGGGTGGGGAATGATGTCGTAGTCGCAGTTGGCCTTGTCCAGGCGGGCCTGCAGGGTCTTTGCCATACGCATGATGCACCTCCGGTTTCGCCCCCCAATCTTCAATTTTAGGCCGGGTACGGGTGGGCGGGGCTAAACTTGTGTAATACAAGCAAATGAGGTGACGACAGGTGATCGCCCGCTGCTGGCGCTGGCTGTTGCTGCTGTTGTTGCTTGGCATCACGCCAGGTGGCCAGGCAGCGCCCGGCGCGGTGTGGGTGCTGGGCATCGACGACGCCATCGGTCCGGCCAGCGCCGACTACCTGGTGCGCAGCCTCGGCCAGGCCCAGGCGCAAGGCGCGCAACTGGTGGTTATCCGCATGGATACCCCGGGCGGGCTGGACAGTGCCATGCGCCAGATGATCAAGGCGATTCTCGCCAGCACCGTACCCGTCGCCAGCTACGTTGCCCCCAGCGGCGCCCGCGCCGCCAGCGCCGGCACCTACATTCTCTACGCCAGCCATATTGCGGCGATGGCGCCCGGGACCAATCTGGGCGCCGCCACGCCGGTGCGGATCGGCGGCTCGCCTGGCACGCCCACTGATGACAAGGCAAAAGGCGGCGCCGATGAAACCCTTGCACGCAAACAGGTCAACGACGCCGCCGCCTACATCCGTGGCCTGGCGCAGATGCGCGGCCGCAACGCCGACTGGGCGGAGAAGGCCGTGCGCGAGGCGGTCAGCCTGTCAGCCAGCGAGGCCTTGCGGTTGAATGTGATCGATCAGGTGGCCGATGACCTGTCTGACCTGCTGCGCAAGCTCGACGGCAAAACGCTCCAGGTGGCCGGCCAGCCACGCCAGTTGCAGACCGCAGGCGCCAGCGTGGTCGAGCACCTGCCGGACTGGCGCACACGGGTTCTGGCGGTAATCACTAACCCCAGCGTAGCGCTGATCCTGATCATGATCGGCGTTTACGGCCTGTTGTTCGAATTCATGAACCCCGGTTCTGCGGTGGGCGGTGTGGTCGGTGGTATCTGCCTGCTGCTGGCGCTGTATGCGCTGCAGCTATTGCCGGTGAGTTTTGCCGGGGTGGCGCTGATCCTGCTTGGCATCACCTTCATGATCGCCGAAGCCTTCTTGCCCAGTTTCGGCGTGGTCGGCTTCGGCGGCATCGTTGCCTTTGTGGTCGGCGCATTGATCCTGATCGACACCGACGCCCCCGGTTTCGGCATCCCGCTGGCCTTGATCGGCACCTTGGCGCTGCTCTCGGCACTGCTGATCGGTGGCGTGCTGGGCATGGCCCTCAAGGCCCGCCGACGGGCACTGGTCAGCGGCGACGCCGGCCTGGTCGGCAGCCTGGTTACCGTCACCCAGGTGATGGCAAGCGACCCCTTCTGTGGTGTTGTGCTGGCTCAGGGCGAGCAATGGCAAGTGCAGTGCGCAACGCCGCTGCAAACTGGCCAGAACGTACGGGTGACCGCGCGCCATGGCGTGATGCTGGAAGTGAGCGCCGCCGCCCCAGCGACGCAAGGAGAATGACCATGTTCATGCAAGTCGGTTTCGGCGCTGTGCTGATCGTGCTGGCCATGCTGGTGCTGTCGGCGTTTCGCATCCTGCGCGAATACGAGCGCGGCGTGGTGTTCCAGCTGGGGCGCTTCTGGCAGGTCAAAGGGCCGGGGCTGATCCTGTTGATCCCGGTGATCCAGCAAATGGTGCGGGTCGACCTGCGAACAGTGGTACTGGATGTGCCGCCGCAGGATGTGATCACCCGCGACAACGTTTCGGTCAAGGTCAACGCAGTGTTGTACTTTCGCGTGCTCGACCCGCAGAAGGCGATCATTCAGGTCGAGGATTTTCTGGTGGCGACCAGCCAGCTGGCCCAGACGACCCTGCGTGCGGTGCTGGGCAAGCACGAACTGGATGAGCTGTTGGCAGAACGCGAGCAACTGAATCTCGACATCCGCCAGGTGCTGGATGCTCAAACGGATGCATGGGGCATCAAGGTGGCCAACGTCGAGATCAAGCACGTTGACCTGAACGAGTCGATGGTACGCGCCATCGCCCGCCAGGCCGAGGCCGAGCGCGAACGTCGGGCCAAGGTGATTCATGCCGAGGGTGAACTGCAGGCGTCGGAGAAACTGATGCAAGCCGCACAAATGCTGAGCAAGGAGCCGGGGGCGATGCAGTTGCGCTATATGCAGACGCTGGGGACGATTGCCGGGGACAAGAGCTCGACCATCGTCTTCCCGCTGCCGATAGATCTGCTGAAGGGTTTGGTGGACAAGGAGAAAGAGTGATGGGCCAATCGCGGGCTTGCCCGCGAATGGCCTGTATGCGGCCTGTCAGACCGGCGCGCGGCGCAAGGTCGCGAGGAAGGTGGCTGCACCAATGAACAACCCGGCAAAGGTGCGGTTCAAACGCTTCTGCTGTTTGGGCGTGCGCAACATGCGCAACACATGCGAAGCCAACCCGGTGTACCCCGCCATCACCAGCAGGTCGACCGTGACCATGGTCACGGTGATCGCCACATATTGCGGCAGCAGCGGCGCATGGGGATTGAGAAACTGCGGCAGCACCGCCAGCATGAACACCAGCGCCTTGGGGTTGCTGATGTTGACCAGGAAACCACGGAACACCAGACTCAGCGGCTTGCCGATCGGGCGCACGCCTGATTCATCGCTCATGTCCATCGGCAGGGCACGCCACTGCTTGTAGGCCAGGTACACAAGGTAGGCGACGCCAAACCACTTGATGACCTGGAACGCCGTGGCCGAGGCGGCCAGGACGGCACCGACGCCGGCGGCGATGATGGCGATCTGCATGATCAGGCCCAGCTGCAGGCCCAGGGCGTTCCAGTAACCACGCCAGAAGCCGTATTGCAGGCCGCTGGACATCGAGGCAATTGCCCCGGCACCGGGTGAAAGGCTGATCACCCAGCAGGCGGCAAAAAAGCCTAACCATACTTCCATCGACATCACACACCTCGCTCGAACATTTGTTGCAAAACGTTAAGCTAAGGTTTTGGCGAAAAAATAACCAGTGATTTCTGATGGATTTGTGTGGCCTGACCTGGCCTCTTCGCGGGCACGCCCGCCCCCACACCTACAGTGCATTTTCAGACGCTTTGGAATACCTGTGAGAACGGGCGGGCCCGCGAAGGGGCCAGTACAGGTTCAGTCCGCTTCGGCAGCGGTTTCTTTGTGCAGGGCCTGTACCTCGGCCCCGCGCCAGCGCCGCACCGACTTCTGGAAGAACTGACTATTGGGCACCTGCACCAGCGCCCCGCCCGCTTCGGGCACTTCCAGCAGGGTGGTAAACAGCAGGTTGATAGCGATCACCCGGCCTTTCACGCCTGGCTTGTCGAGGGTGTCGACCAGCTCGACCACATCGCCGATGCGAAACGGCCCGACCGTGAAAATCAACACCGCGCACAATAGGTTGGACAGCACGCTCCACATGGCGAAGAAGGCCACCGCCGCTACCGCTACGAAGCCGGAAAGTGCTGTCCACAACACGGTTGCCGAAACACCCATGCGCTCCAGTACGAACAGCAGCGCGCTGCCCATGATCAGCCAGCGCAGGCCACCGCGCACGGGCACCAGCAGCTCCGGCGGCAACGGGTAACGCTGGCCCAGGCGGCTCAGCCCGCGGGCGACGATACGTTGCAGGATGAACGCCGCGGCCAGGATCAAGAGGATCTGCAAACCCAGCCAGAAGGTGTCCATCCATTGCCCTGGCAGCAGCGAACGCAGTTCCTCCATCAGGACAACGCCTCGAGTTCGGCCTGCATGCTTTCAAGGGTTTCCAGCGCTTCCATCCAGGCCTCTTCCAGCTCGCCTTCCCGTTGCTTGAGCTTGGTCTGGCGCGCCAGCAGGTCGCGCAACTCGTCCTTGCGCGCCGCCTCGTAAAGGCCACCATCACCCAGCGCGGTCTCGATCTCGGCCAATTGCGTGTGCACCTGGTTAAGCTCGGTTTCCAGCTTGTCGGCAGCCTTCTTGTGCGGTGCCAACTGCTGACGCAAGGCTGCGGCAGCCTGGCGCTGGGCTTTCTTGTCGGTCTTGTCCGGGTTGGCCGGTGCAGTACTGGCCGGCGCACTGCGCTGGCGGTACTCGACCAGCCAGCGGCTGTAGTCCTCCAGGTCACCGTCGAAGGTGTCGACCTTGCCGTCGGCCACCAGCAGGAAGTCGTCCGTGGTGCTCTTGAGCAAATGACGGTCGTGGGACACCACCACCACTGCACCGGCAAACTCCTGCAAGGCCATGGTCAGTGCCAGACGCATTTCCAGGTCCAGGTGGTTGGTCGGTTCGTCAAGCAGCAGCAGGTTTGGCCGCTCCCAGGCAATCAGCGCGAGTGCCAGGCGGGCCTTTTCGCCACCGGAGAAGTTAACCACCGGCTCGTCGCAGCGGGCACCATGGAAGTCGAAGCCGCCAAGGAAGTCGCGCAGCGTCTGCTCACGCTCGGTAGGGGCGATGCGCTGCAGGTGCAGCAGCGGGCTGGCCTTGTCGTCCAGCGAGTCCAGCTGGTGCTGGGCAAAGTAGCCTACAGCCAGGTTCTCGCCACGAACCAGGCGGCCCGACAACGGCTCCAGCTCACCTGCAAGGTTCTTGATCAGGGTCGACTTGCCGGCGCCGTTGGGCCCGAGCAGACCAATACGAGCACCCGGGGTCAGCTGCAGCTTGACCTTGTCGAGGATGGCCTTGTCGCCATAACCCAGGCGACCTTCGGAAAGGCTCAGCAACGGGCTGGAAATTTTCTGCGATTCACGGAAGACAAAGTCGAATGGTGAATCGACATGCGCCGCCGACAGCTCTTCCATGCGCTCCAGGGCCTTGATCCGGCTTTGCGCCTGGCGTGCCTTGGTGGCTTGCGCCTTGAAGCGGGCAATGTACTTCTCCATGTGCGCGCGCTGCGCCTGCTGCTTCTCGTAGGCCTGCTGCTGCTGCGCCAGGCGCTCGGCACGGGTGCGCTCAAAGGCGGTGTAGCCGCCTTTGTACAAGTTGAGCTTGCGTTGCTCGACGTGCAGCACATGGTCGACCACGGCATCGAGGAAGTCTCGGTCGTGGGAGATCAGCAACAACGTGCCGGGGTAGCCCTTGAGCCAGTCTTCCAGCCACAGGATCGCGTCGAGGTCGAGGTGGTTGGTGGGCTCGTCGAGCAGCAACAGGTCGGACGGGCACATCAGTGCCTGGGCCAGGTTCAGGCGCATCCGCCAGCCACCAGAGAAATCGCCGACACGGCGGTCCATCTGTTCGTTGGTGAAGCCCAGCCCAGCCAGCAACTTGCGCGCACGGGCGTCGGCGGTATAGCCGTCGGCGCTTTCCAGCTCACTGTGCAGGCGCGCCAGGGCGGTGCCGTCGTGGGCCTGCTCGGCCGCGGCCAGTTCGGCCTGGACCTTGCGCAGGCGCACGTCGCCGTCAAGCACATAGTCCACAGCCAGGCGGTCGAGGGTGTCGACCTCTTGGCGCATGTGGGCGATGCGCCAGTCGCCGGGCAGTTGGCAGTCACCGGCATCGGGCGACAGCTCACCGCGCAGCAAGGCGAACAGGCTGGATTTTCCGGCGCCGTTGGCGCCGATCAGGCCGGCCTTGTGACCGGCGTGCAGGGTCATCTCGGCGCCTTCTAGCAAGCGCTGCGGACCACGCTGTAAAGTGAGGTTGGATAGTCTGATCATGATGGTCGCGGAGTCTACCAGCTTCCTCGGCCCATAGCGCGAGTGGAACCATGCACACCGACCTGTGGAATTACGCCCTGACCCTGTATGCCAGGCCCGGCGTGGAAGCCGCCTGCCTTGAACTGCAGGCACTGGGTGGCGATGTCTGCCTGCTGCTGTGCGCGACCTGGCTGCAAGCACGTGGTGTGGCCGTACGGGGCGAACGCGCGCAAGCACTGCAGGAACTTGCCGAGCCTTGGCAGCGTGACGTGGTTACCCCGCTACGCAGCCTGCGCCAGCAATGGCGAGCCACAGCATCGGGTGATACACAACTGGCGGCATTACGTGAACAGGTGAAGGCGTTGGAGTTGCGGGCTGAAAAAGCCTTGCTGGAGCGCTTGCAGGAACGCTCACAACAGTGGCCCGTGGGCTCCCCTGAGCCCGCGGACGACTGGCTGGCCCGGCTGGCACCGGACCAGGCTCTGCATCATGACGCGCTGGTTCAGTTGCGCGTCGCAGCGGCTGCGCTTCAGGACGCCGAAGGTGCCTGAGCCGGAGTACTCACAGGTGCCGACGGTGCAGCAGCAGCCGGGCTCACCGAGTTGGTTGTGGCGGCCGGTGATGTAGCGGGCTTGGCTTCAGCAGGCTTGGCAGCGGGTTTGGCGGCCGTGCGTGCAGGTGCCTTGGCGGCAGCTGGTTTTGCGGCCGGCTTGGCAGCAGGGGCTTTGGCAGCTGGCTTGGCCGCAGGTTTGGCTGCCGCAGTCGCCTTGGTAGCCGGTTTGGCCGCAGGCTTGGC